>CAZMCX010000028.1:0-1492 GCA_964565125.1 uncultured archaeon | reverse complement strand
ACAATTATAATAAACTTATCACTATAGATCATATTTGTTGGGGGATAATCATACTTTTCGAGGAGAAATTTCATAATGAAAAACTTTGTTGCTTCTTTTTTCTCCTTACTTTAGCATTATAGATTATTTCTTCAGCCCCATTATTGCTTCTGCCACATTGCCATTTGCTTTTTCAAGAGCTTTCTTTGCTTTGTCCTTTGTTACTCCTGCCTTTTCCATAATAAGTTTAATATCATCTTCATTTGTTTCAGATTCTTCTTTTGATTCCCCTATAATCTGGTAAGTGTCTGTGCCTTTTATTGTTGTCTTTGTTACTTGTGGATTTTCAAAGATCATTTTTTTGCCCTCAAGTTCAAAAATTATTTTTTTAACTGTTATTTCTTCTGTTTCAATGCCCATCTGTTTCATCATTGCTTGCATTCTTCTTGGATCCATATTTCCTAAACCGCCAAACATAATATCACGCTCCGTAAGCCACTTTTAAATTAATAAATAACTCTCAATTATTGCTCCGATTAATAAACATACAACTGCCAAAATTATTAAAATAATAACATCAGTAATGGTGTTTCTTACTGTTTTCATATCCTTGTAATAGTGGCCAACAAGCATTGCAGAAATTATTCCTCCTGCAACAGCACCAACAAAATATGCAAAGATTTCAAAAATTCCATGTGGTAAAATCCCAAGAGAAAGATAGGTGGCATGAGCAAAAGCCATGGCTTTGGCCGCGATCCCCAAATGTAAATATTTGTTTACAAGATTTAGCACATTTGAACCAATTATTACTCCAAAAATTGAGGCCTGATACGAAATTAAAAACACAGCACCCGCACCATATACAAACGAGAGGAGAATAACTGCCAATAGGACTTGTAGATTGTTAACAAAAATTAAACTAAAAAAAGCTTCTTCTTTTTGCGTAAAATATGCGAACTTTGCATTAATTACATCTTTTACTGTGCTAATGTTTTGTAATGTTTTCATTTGATCTGAAAATAAAGTCATTCTTATATCATCTGGAACAAGTATGAAAATTATGCTAAAAACAAAGGCAATTACTAAGAAAATTTTTGCATATGCCACAAATACAAAGCTGTACTTTTTCCAGAGGTTGAATTTATAGCCTCCGGATTCTTGTTTTTCCAGCATTTGGAATGTACTGTACATTAAGTAGGTAAATGCAATAGAAATGAAGGCAATTGTAAGGATGCTTGCGGAATCTTTGAAGAAAACATAAGACGTAAAGCAAGCAATTACAGTAATGATTGTAGTATATAGGATAAGCTTGAACTTTGAATGTAAAAGGTCCTTAGTTCTAAATATGTGTTCTAAAACCATAAATCACACCTATTTCTCTTTATAGCTTGAACTTAAAATTCTAATCTATTATATAAATATATTGTTCTAATAAATATTAGTACTATCCGATAATACTATTTTTGGGGGATTTTATGAACAAGCCGCTGATTTGTTGGAAAAAGCCAATTTG
>CAZMCX010000027.1:0-9515 GCA_964565125.1 uncultured archaeon | reverse complement strand
AAAAAGCTTTGTTGGTCTCCCAAAGAAAACCTTTTGGAGGGATAAAAAATTAAGGTCTTGCAAAAGAAAGAAAATAGTAGGCACGAATATCAAGCGACTTTTTGTCGCGAAGATATGTCTTTTTTGGGCAACTTACCCTTTTTGTAAAAGGGCAGAGCCAAGGTAGCTCAGTTGGTTGGAGCGCCAGACTCATAACTATTTGTGGTTATGAATTATGAACTTGTTTTACGAGCGATGATTAGACAAACCAGATTTCAGAGAGAAATCTGGAGGCCGGGAGTTCAAGTCTCCCCCTTGGCATATTGGGGGCTTTATGCCCCAAACCCTAATAGGGTTCTATTTTTTCGTCCAAAAAGTTAATTTTGTAAAAAATAAAATTACTTTAGGGCTAAACAACTTTTCTTTTTTAGAAAAGTAGTTTTTCAACATTTTTGGGTGGTATGTTAGTGGGGATCTCATTCTTAAACTTGGAGATAAAGAAAAAAAGACTTTTGTGATTATTACTGGTCTCGTTTAAATGGGAACCAAAACTATTTTAATAACTATATCCTTATAGATATTAGGACAGATAGCAAGGTGTAAGTAATGATATACATAATCGGGGCCAATGTTGTTGGGTTAAGATTAGCTAATTATCTTTCAGAGTTCTCTTTGGATTACCACATTTTTGATAGAAAACCGGAGATCTTAGGCGAGCAAGGAGATTATGTTGTATTGAATAACTCTTTTTTAGAAAAATATGACCTTAAAAAAATTGGTAATTCTGCTTTAATTAATGACGTTGACTTAGTTAGGTTCCATTCTCCTTATGGAAAAATTGCAGAAATAGAGACACGTGGAATGTATTCTATTTATGATAAGTCTACATTTGAATACTTGCTTTACAAAAAACTTCAGCATAAAGGAAAAGAAGTAGTTCACTCCGCAAGATTTTTTGATTATAATAAAACTAATAATAATGTGTTTTTTGAAGAAAAAGGAAAAGGAACTTTAAGAAAAGCAGATGTTATAATTGGTTGTGATGGTCTTTATTCAAATGTGCGGGATAAACTTTTCAATTATCCTTTGGCAAAAAAGAAAATGGTTTACTGTCAGTTAAAAGGTAAGTTTGACCCCAAAGTGATAGATTATTTTATTTCTAATGAGTGTAAGAGCCTTTACAGGTTTGTTTGTCCAATAGATAGTAAAACCGGGTATTTCGTTTCTTCTGAAATGTCTAAAGACAGTATAGATAATTTTGTTTTGAAAAATAATTACGATATTAATGGGGAAATAAAATACAAAGAAATAGGAAATTATAATGGAAAGAAAACATTAGTTGGAGATCAAGCTTTATTATTGGGCAGTGCGGGTGGAATATTTAATAACCTTTCTGGAGAGAACTTCTTTGAATCTTTGAAAAGTGTTGATATTGGATATGAAATAGTAAGAAACACAATAAAGAAAACAAAGTATGGCTTAAAAGACAAATTTAATTTTAATAGGCAAAATTTTTTATTTGATTCTTTGTTTAATAATTTGGATGTAAAAGCAAAGAAGAGATATGATTTGGAATCATTATCTGAACATAAGTTAGACAAACTTGTTGCTAGGTTGAATAAGAAAAAAACCAATGGTGTAACACCGTATCCTTTTGAAATGATTGAACGCGGAATTAAAAAGAAGTTTTTGTTTTTCTAATTGATTTTTATGGTTCGCAAGCCCCAAACAAAAAGATCACTTGAAAACATACTTGAAAACTTCAATAGTAAACTTTTTACTTTTGCAAAAAAAGTAGATTCTCTTACTAACTTTAGAAAATATGTTTTTTTGTATTTAGTTGTAATTGCAATCTTTTTGTATTTGTTTTCTAAATTTGGCTTTTTTGAAATATTTAATTACGGGAAAATTAATGTTTATTATTTGCTTTTATTTTTTATATTGTCGGCGGTTCAACTTTTTGTATTGTCTTTGAGATATTCACTATACAATGGAAAAAAGTATTCTTTAAAACAGATGTATTATTATCTTTGTGGTTTGGCGGTAACTTTAGGAATTCCACCTAAACCATTAGGAGAGGCATTTAGAATAATTATTCTAAAATACTATTACAAAATTCAGTATTCACAAGTGATTTTGTCTATAGCAATGGAAAACATCTTTGATGTTGTGACTGTATTAACTATTGGCCTGATTTCTTCAGCTCTTTTACCATTCCCGTCGGTAATGGATAGAATCGTATTAATTGTATTTGCGATTTTGTTGTTTATATTTTCAATAATAATAGTTTATTATTTTATAAAAGTATTTAATATAAAAATTAGACTTTTTGATTCTATAGCGTTTAATTTTTTAAAAAATATTCTTTCATTATTTTACAAAGAACTTAAAAACTTGAAAATGTTGTCTTTTAAAACAATATTTTTTAGTCTTTTTTTATCTGTTTTAAAAATATTTATCTGTACACTAAGAATCTACTTTGTATTTTTGATGTTTGGGGTTGAAGTAAATTTCTTTATAGTTCTTGGATTATGGTCTTTGTGTGAAATAATAGGTAATGTAAGTATGCTCCCAGGCGGTTTGGGTGCATATGAACTATCCTTTGTTTATCTTGCGTCGATCTTAGGAATAAACAGCACTTTGGCTTTGTCTGTTGTAATTATCGATAGATTATTTTCTTTTTGGTTATATCTTATCGTCGGATTTGGAATTGTTATCTTGTCAAAAAAACCAATAGAAGAGATGAGGAAAGAATTCTTAAAATACCTTTCAAAGCAGATGCAACATCTGTTTTCTTTGTATTTAAAAACACAATCTAAAACAAAAGAGTTTGCAGAAAAAATAAAAACTAATATTGAAGAAACAAAAAGGTTACTTGCTTTTAAAAAATGATTATTTTGACAAAAACTGCGAAAAAACACAAAAGTGCTAAAATTTAAATATTTCGCCGACCAAAGTATATTATGAAAAAATATCTTGAAGTAATAATTTTTGTTCTGTTTTCTATTGCTATATTGGTAATTGCCTTAGTTGTGGCTTTATATCTTGTTAAATCATCTGATTATGACAAGCTAACTAGTGATTATGAATTATTGAATTTTAAGTATGGTTCTCTTTTAGATGATTATAACCTACTTTCTGGGCAATACTTAGAACTTTCTAAACAATATGCTGAACTGCAAACAAAGTACTATGAATTAGTAGAAGAATATAAAGGCCTGAACCTAGAATACAACAAAGCTCTAGATATCTCTGCGGAACTAACTTCTAAGCTTTACTCCGCAAAAGAAGAATTAAATGGCTACAAGATCGAGGTGCAAAGTTCTTTGGATTGGTTTAAAGAAAATGCAACCTTAAAAAGTAAATCAATAAAATCTAAGCTAGATTCTAAATGTTATTCTGAAAAATCAGGTTCTTGTTATATTGCCGAAGCTTGCCTTAATTTAGTGAACGAACAATTTATGAACTTGGAATACAAAGATGATACAACTTTAGGAAAAACAGACAAGTTTATTTCTATTAATGAATTTTTGGAGAACAAAGGTGGTGATTGTGAAGACTTTTCCCTTTTATTTAAAGCAGAAATAAATTATCTGCTTGAAAAATGTTCTGATAAAGAAATAAGTATTGAGGCATTTGTAATTTCTGATTCTGGGAACTACTTTTTAGATAATTCAAATTCTTGGTATTATGCAAACGCAAAAAAACATAATCTTGAAGTTGGGTATATTTATCCTAATATTGTATGCGGGGTATTAAAAGATCCAAACAAAGCAGATGTTTTTGGGGGACATTGTGTTATTGCGTTTTCCAAAGAAAAAATAAATTACTTGTCAGATCTGAACAAATTAGATTTGGCAGAGCTAGTTGAACCACAAACCGGTCAATATTTGGGTAGAATGAAATATGGTCCCACAACTTTTGATGTGGAATATTATGTAAATGGGGAATATCTGCCTGAAAGTGTATCCTACATAAAACAAGTAATAACAGATAATGACTATTATCTTTATCAGAACAGTTGGAAAGGGTATGAATCTATTTATGATAAGTTTATAACTTTAGAGCAAGAAATAGATTCTATATTAGAAAAACAAAAATGATTTTTATGAATAAAACTGGGCTATTAGCATTGTTTGTTTTGTTATTGGCGGGAATTTCTTTCTCTTATTATGCTGATGTTGTGTTTGATGTACAAACTAATGGAGACGTTTTGATAAGTGGATATTCTGATTACCCCGATTTACAAAGTGGGCTTAATTCAAATTTGACCTCAAAAAATAATGGGCTTTGGGTTTTTAATTTTGATTCTAATGAAATATTTTCGTCCTATGTTTTTGAATTAAGGATGCCAAAAAATACTGAAATAAATTATCTAAACATCTCTGGTTTCCAGAAAATAAAACAAGAGGATAAAATAATAATTAATGGATTTGGAGAGAACTCGAAATTAAACCTGAAATTGCAATACTCTTTTTTAAATCCCTTATTGAAATCATATTGGTGGGCATATCTTGTTGGAGCATTAGTTATTTTGTCCATCGTGGGTTATATTGGATATAAGAAATATTTTTCTAAGTCTGTGCAAAAAGAAGTAAAGCAAGAGGTTTTTTTAACAGATAGGGAAAAACAAATCTTGGATCTAGTAAAGAAAAATAAAGGCCAAATAACTCAGAATAAAATCCTGCAAGAACTTAACTTGCCTAAATCCTCATTATCACGGAACCTTTTAAGTTTAGAAAAAAAAGGGCTTATTAAGAAAATAAGTAAAGGGTTGTCTAATGTTATTGTTCTATTAGACTAGATAAGTAGGGTAAAATAAACCTGTGACCTTTTGCCTTTGTTTAATTTGCCTTTATGTATTGCCTCTTTGTAACCTAACTAATGCTGTCTTAGGCCTATAAGTCCCTCTAGTTCCGCCTTGTTCCGGATAATTCCGGAAAAGGTATATATTTAGTTCCGCAGCAGGTATATCATGGGGGTGTTAGATTATGAACTATAAGAATTTGTTATTGGCAATGGTTTTTGTAGTAGCATTAGCAATACCATCATTTGCATTTAATGAAGATAAAATATATACTAATTTTACAAATACAAATGGTGCAGAAGTAAGAATGTTACAACTGGAAAAAGCAATGGAAAAACATATTATGATTGGTGAATTAGCTTTGCCATATTTGGATGAAAATGCAACAACAGTAATTGCAGAATATAAAGCTCTAAAAGAGGAAGTATCAGGGTATGATGTAACTGGAAAAGAGCCAGAATTTTTGGTTAAAGACTTCCTTGCATACAAAGAAAAAGCAATGGATTTAGCACAAGAGTTTAAGACTTACGCAAAAGATTTGAACTCAGATGAAAAGAACACAATTAAGGATGAATATAAAGCAATGGAAAAAGCATCAGTAGAAAAATTGGATGCAGAAATAAAAGAAAACAAAAATAAATATAATTATGAAGTGGCTGCAAAGTTGTTTGAAGATTTAGAAGTAAAAAATCAAAGCCTTTTAGATAAAATTGCTGCGGGTACTGCAACATATGGTGAAATGAGAAGCGAGATTGCAAAGATGTTTGGCGGTCTTCAAAAAGAATTAAAGAAAGAATTAATGTGGAAAATAAAAGAAGTAAAAGTTAAAACCCAAACTTACAATGGAAAAGTAAAGAAAGAAGTAAAAGCAAAGGTTGCTGAAAAGAAAGCAGAAATAAAGCAGAAAATAGAAGAAAATAAAGAAGAAATAAAACAAGAATTAAAAAAGAAAATTTCAGAAAAAAAGCAAGAACTTAAAGGTAAAATAAAAGATAAAATAAAAAATAAAGTAGAAGATAAATTAGATGACTGGTTTGGAGAAGAAGATGGCAACAGCGAAGATTCAAATGCAGAAGTAGCTGTTTCAGTAGATTTGAATGTAGAAGGTGATTCCGAATGAAAGCTTGGCTTGCAATATTATTAGTGCTAATAGTGTTAGTAGTAATTGGAGTGGTGCTTGGAGTTACTTTAAGTAAAGATAGCACAACAAAAGATACATCAGATACTCTAAGCGGACAGGCGGATTACAATGAGGCCGAAGCTTTGTCTATGGTGGATGATATATTTATCGCCAATGATCAAGATGACACAGTAGAATTGGGTGAGCTTATAGAGTAGAGATGTCTACTCTCTTTTTTTATATTTTTTCTTTGTATAGGTAACAAAACAAATAAATATCAGTTTGTATTATTTGTTTTAGGTGTATAAAATATGAATAAAAACGAAGTTGTGTATTTGGCCTGTTATTTGGCATTAATTGGATCTTATGTGCAGATATTAGTTGATAACCTTTGGAAAGGCAAAGAGTTCTTACCTATTTGGTATTATATTATTGTTCCAATAGTTTCTGCAATAATTTTGTATGTTGTATTGTATTTTATTAACAAAAAATTAGAACCTGAAAAAGAATAAAAAAAATTAAAGAGAACTCTTTAGTTCTCTCTTCTTGTATTCTACTAATGCTTTTTCTTTAAAGTTTTGTGTAATTAGAGTTTTCTGTGCTTTTGTATCTCTGATTCTCACATTTACGCTCTTGGAAGTTGATTCTTTTTCTCCAACAACTAAAATGTAGTTATAGTAAAGTATTTCTCCGTCCCTGATCTTTTTATTCATTGTTATTTCTCTAAGATCAATATCTGTCCGTAAGCCATAAGCTTTTAGAGAATCACAAACTTCTTGTGCATATTTGTTGAAGTTCTCTGCAACAGGAACAACTAGAATTTGTCTTGGGTTTAGCCAAAGAGGGAACTTTCCTGCGAAGTGCTCTATAAGAATAGCACCAAATCTTTCAGGGCTTCCGATTAATGCTCTGTGGATCATTATTGGCCTTTTTTCAGTGTTATCTTTGTCAGTGTATTTAAGTTCAAATCTTTCAGGCAAGTTTAGGTCTAATTGGATTGTTGAGATTTGCCATTCTCTGTTTAAAGCATCTTTTGCCATTACATCCATTTTTGGGCCGTAGAATGCTGCTTCCCCTAGAGCTTCAACAAAAGAGATTTTTTCTGATTTTAATAATTCTTTTAGTGCTTTTTGTGCTTTGTTCCAGATCTCGTCATTTCCTAAATATTTTTCTTTTGCATTTTCATCCCTTAATGAAAGCCTTACATAATATTCTAATCCGTAGACTTTCAAAGCAGCGTTGACACATTTCAAAACATTCAGGAATTCGTCTTTCATCTGTTCGGGAGTACAGAAGCAGTGTCCATCATCTTGAGAGAATGCTCTTACTCTTGCTAGGCCTGAAAGCTCACCTGGTTTTTCATCTCTATAAAGCATTGCAAAATCTGCATATCTTAGAGGTAGATCCCTGTAGCTTCTTGGCAAAGAAGCATAGATTTGTATGTGATTTGGGCAGTTCATTGGCTTTAAAAAATATTCCTCTTTTGTGTAATTTGAAATTACTTTGAACATACTATCTTTGTATTTATCATAGTGCCCAGAAATCTTAAATAATTCTGCTCTTGTAATTTGTGGTGTGTGAACTTCCTGATATCCAATTGTGCTTTGTAGTTCTCTTGAAAAATTAATTATTTCAGTTCTGAAAATATTTCCTGTTGGAGTCCATAATGGTAAACCAGGGCCAACTAATTCAGAGAACACAAAGAAATCTAGTTTTTTTCCTATTTTTCTGTGGTCTCTTCTCTTTACTTCTTCTAATAATTCTAAGTATACCCTTAGTTGTTTTCTATCTGGGAAACTTATTCCGTAGATTCTTGTTAACATTTTGTTTTTTTCGTCTCCTCTCCAATATGCTCCTGCAATACTTAGAAGTTTTACTTCTCCAACCATTCCAGTATGTGCTAAATGCGGGCCTCTACAAAGGTCTGTAAACTCTTTGCCTAAATGATAAAATGATATTTCTTCTCCAGTAGGTAAGTCGTTAATTAGCTCTGCTTTGTATGGTTCTTTTCTAAATATTTCTAATGCTTTTTTTTTGGAAACAACCTCTTTTTTCATTGGAAGCTTTTCTGAAATTATTTTTTGCATTTCTTTTTCTATTTTCTGCAAATCTTCGTCAGTTATTTTTAGATTATCAAAATCATAATAAAATCCATTTTCTATTGCTGGACCTATAGCTATGGTTGTGGTTGGGTACATTCTCTTTACTGCAGCAGCTAATATGTGTGATGTTGTGTGCCAGTATACCTCTTTGTCTTTTTCAAAATTGACTTTTTCTAGTACATCCATAGTCATTCCTCCATAATTTATATAATATAGTTAAAAGGGAATAATTTATAACCTTAAAGGTACTTTATTTACTGTCTTTTGTAATATTTTTAGTGACTATTATGAACCGGATAAATAAGGCATTATTTTTAACTTCTAATCTAAAGCTGTGGATAATTGCAATAGCAGCAAGTTTGGTTCTTGTCTTTTTTGCATTTTTTATTGGCTTTTTGACTTATTTCAATAGATTATCTGATTTTATCTTGAACAAACTAAGTATTCTTATTGGTCTTGATATGTCTTTAAGGGCAATTTTTGCACTGATTTTATTGCTACTTGCTGTAATTGTAATTTTATTTTCTGCTTTTAAAATTTATAGATTTTTTTCAGATGCAAATCAGGATTTGTTTGAGAATGTATATTTAGATTCAAAATTAGAAAAAGGAAAAAAGATCGTTACTATTGGCGGTGGTACGGGACAATATACTTTGCTTAATGGTTTAAAAGAACATACCTCAAATATTACTGCTGTTGTTACTACAATGGATTCTGGTGGATCTAGTCAATTGTTAAAAACAGAATTTGGAGTATTACCCCCCGGGGATTTAAGGAATTGTATTATTGCATTAAGCCCATTTAAAGATGAATTAAGGATGGTTTTTAATAAACGTTTTGGAAAAAATACCTCTCTGCAAGGGCATACTATAGGGAATTTACTTTTAACAAGGTTAGCACAAGATAGTGATTTTGAATCCGCAATAGAGACCCTGCAAACTTTGTTAAGGTGTAGGGGGCGGGTATTGCCTGTAACTCTTGATCCCGCAGAAGTGATCGCAATTTCAAAAGATGGAACGAAATACTTTGGGGAACATGAAATTGACACAAAAGGAATGAATATAAAAAATATTTTCCTTAACCAAGAAGCAAAACTAAATCCAAGAGTAAAAGCAGCAATAAAAGATGCAGATGTAATTGTGGTTGGCCCCGGAAGTTTATATTCAAGCATAATTCCAAATATGCTAGTTAATGATATTGTAAAAGAGATAAAGAAATCAAAAGCAAAGAAAGTTTATGTTATGAATGTGATGACTCAATACCCAGAGACACATGGGTTTAAGGCAATTGATTTTATTAATACAATAAAAAACTATTTCAACCCAGATTATATTTTAATGAATAGCACAAAAGTTTCTGATGATAAGTTGAAGAATTATGCAACTGAAAGGAAATTCTTTGTTGAGCCTTTGATTACAAAAGACCCAAAGTATGTAGTTAAAGACTTGATAAACGATCGGGTAGCAATAAGGCATGATTCCAAGAAGCTTGCAGAAGAGATTTACAA
>CAZMCX010000026.1:8251-9887 GCA_964565125.1 uncultured archaeon | reverse complement strand
ATTCAAAAATTTCCCATGGTCTTTTAGGATCAAACTTTGCTTTTATGTTTTCATCTAAAAAGTAAAGCATTTCTGCATAAGTAGATCTCTCTGAAATAACAACAAATCCAAATTTTTTGTACATTTCTATAAGCCAAGGGGCCTGGGGGTCAGAACCTATTCTTATTGCTGCAAGCCCTTCTCTTTGTGCAATTTCTTTTGCAATATCAACCATTAGTTTGGCGATACCTAATCTTCGTAAATTGCTTTGGCCATAATAACGCCCGACAGCCAAATCGGAAAGTAGCATTGTTTTTCCAATTTTTTTATAGGTAAAATTTGCTATGTCTCCGTGGTGTCCAATTTCTAGATAATAATCATCTACTCTGTGGTACAAAATGGGATCAATTCTTTTTTTTGTTCCTATTGAAACAAGGGTGCATCCTTTTCCTTGGCCATATTTAATTAATTCTTCTCTTACTGTTTTTCTTAATTCTTGTAATAATTCTGGTCTTCTTTCTTCTAAGATTCTGCGAGCGTGTTGCATTGCGAATTCAGATAATTCTTTGTTAGATTTTATTTTTCGTTTTGTATTCCAATCTCTTAGTTTTTCTAGAACCATATAGAAAAAATAAAAAAATCAGAATAAAAAAGGATATGTTTTATTTATATTATGGTTAATGGTGTTAAGATTAGGGTCGCTAACAAAAGGGACATAACTGAGATAGTTTGTTTGCATACAGAGTTATATAAATTTTTGTCTAGGAATAATAAACTTTATAAAACAGGTTACCAAATAAAGCCCAAATTTTTTAATTTTCTAAAAAAGAATATAAGTAATAAAAAAGTCAAAATTATTGTTGCGGAATACCATAGAAAAATTATTGGTTTTTATGTTGGAGAAATAGAAGAATCGTCATACATTTATATTGCAAAAGAATTGGGTATGTTGCATGATGGTTTTGTACTTCAAGAATATAGAAGACTTAGGGTTGGAAAATGCCTTTTAGAAAAGCTTATGTCTTGGTTTAAAGAAAATAAAATAAAATATGTTGCAGTAGTTGTAGATAGTAATAATAAAATAGGCTGTGGAGCCTGGCGAAAATATGGTTTCCATGAAATGCAAAAAGTGATGATCCAAAAACTTAAAAAGTAATTCTTTAATGTTAATTTCTTATCTGTTCAGTATTAGAGGGGGGGAGAATGCTTAAAAAATATCTTGAACGGCATAGAACTAGAAAGTTCGGAAAAAGAATGCCTGATGAAAAAATGACTGCAAGAATCTTGGATGCAGTTCAAAGAAAAGTAACTTATCCTGAGTCTGAGCTAATGAAAATGCACGGGCATAATCCTTGGGAAGCATTAATGCATAATTTCTCACAAGTTAATTCTGAAATGCATTTACGCCGAAAGCCGGTAATTTCAAGAATAGCAACCAAATATGCCTTAGATGCTGCAGGAGTAAGTATAAAGTATGATGTAAAACAGAGGGACGCAGTACATAAAATTATGGCTGGTGTTGTTGAAAAATCAGAGCGGTTAGTTAGGGCAATAGGGGCGGAAAACATTGGCGTGGAATCCCAAATAACATTGGTTAATAATGCATATCGCGAACTTGAAAAAGTTTTAGGAAAAAAGGCAGCAAAAGAATTTATTA
>CAZMCX010000026.1:5579-8151 GCA_964565125.1 uncultured archaeon | reverse complement strand
TTGATTCTTATTTAATAATTTCTTTTCTAAAGTATAATATGGAGAAAATGTCTAGAATATTGTTATTGGATTTGTTGGATGGCTGTAAGCAAACATACCCTAATGAATTCTTTGCATATTTGGGAAAAACAAAAGAAGTTATAGATCACTTTATTGTTGTGCCAATATTTTATCAAACACAAGATTCTGTGGCATATTACAAACACACAAAACCAGTTGATTTTTCTATTGTTGGAACTATACACTCACACCCCTCAGGAAATTCTTTGCCCAGTGTCGCAGATAAATATTCGTTTTTTTCAGAAGGAAACAACCACATAATTGTATCTTATCCATATACTTTGGATAAGGTCGCGGTTTATGATTCTGCGGGGAAGAGAATACAATTAGAATTAGTGTGATTTTATTAAATCTTGACTGATTCAGGTCTATTTCCCTGCTAGAATAAAATAAAAAAAGAAGAAGAATATTTCTTTATTCTTCTGTTGCCATACAATATGAAATTCCCATCTTGTATACTGCGATTATTGGTATACCTAAAATGTATAATATTGGTCCCAGACTAGGAATTATACATAAAAGGCCTAATATGAACCAAATAGCCATTATAGTAATCATGAATACAAAGGAATATCCTACTAAATGTATTTTCTTAAATGGCAAAGTTAAAGCCATCTCTATCCCTTTACCAATTCCACCTTTTGCAGTAAATCCATATATTGCAAAAGCACCAGTTATTGCGTATAATCCTAATATAATATATAATATAATATATAATATTATTGTGAGTACAATTCCAACATAAGGAATTAAACCAATTGCGAAAATTATTGCACCGATTATTCCAATAACAATGTAAAAAACAATTCCTACTACCAGCACCTTTAATCCTAGTAAAAAAGAATCTCCAAAGCCAGTAAAGAAATCATCTTTTTTTGATTCCATTTCAGACTCAACTTTCTTGAAAACAAATGCTTGTCCAATGATATTCAATATGATTAGGATAACCATGAATACTATAAATCCTATTCCTGGCCCACCCATTAATTTAAATCCTAACATTGAATTTGACATTTGTCCGCCAGCAAGCATACCGACTAATTGTTTTATTATGCTAAAGAAAAAAGCAAGAAGTCCAATTATGAATAGTATGAATATTACTACTGTCACAAATAAAGAACTCAAATACGGTTTAACTTTAAATGTGGTTGTGAAAGCTTTTGTTAAATATTCTTCTAGTTTCATTTCTAATCCCCCTTTTAAATATACATATATGTTGTTTCTTATTTAAATTTCTTTGCCTGTACTTTTTTTGTAGGATGTTAGATCTTTTGTAGTAGAGCATAAGGCTTAACCTGTTTTTCTTTGTGTTGGTTTTGCTTATCTTTTTTTGTGTCTAATTAAAGCGGTTTTTTGCCTACTTGCTTAAGAGCAGGTTTTTACAAAGAATTACCTTTTTGTTTAATTCTATTAAATGTAGTTTTTTTGTTCCTCCCAAGTCTTTTTCTAGCTCTTTTTTTAGAGAATAATATTTGTCCGGGTCTATTTTCACACGCAAAACAACTTTTTTTGCGCCCAACTTTTTTAATTCTTCAATTAGGATTTTTCTATCAGTATTTTCAAAACTTGTTTCTAAAATAGTTTCGATTTTGTAACTGTTTTTAAATATTGGGTCTTTTATTAAATTTATTGAGGTAAAAAAAGAATCTGTTATTGCATAAAGACCATTGTAATGCGTTAGTAATTCGTTTTGGAAATGCATTTTTTTTATGCCCTTATCCAATTCATATAAATATTTTTTAAAATTTTCTTGTATTTTGAATTCAGGAATTATTTTTTCTGTAAAAATCATTTTTTTATCTGGCAAAGCTACAAAAGAATAATTGTGTTTTTTAAGATTTCCAAAATAAAGAGAAATACAATTTGGTACTGTGTTTAGAGAAATAAATTCTTTTTCACAATCAAAGTTTAGTTTTTCTAAATCCAAATTATTTGAAACTTCTATGCAGAAATTTTCAAGTCCTTGTTTTTGTAATAAAAAAATAATTTCTGATGTGCTTGGGTCAGTTTCATTTAATTCTTTAACTCTTTTTCCCTCAATTCTTCGTGACGGGTCTGCAAATACAATGTCTGGACTGTATTTTTTCAAATCAATGTTTTTAAAATCGTCACAAATGAATTCAATATTTTTTATATTATACAACTTTGCGTTTTTTATTGCACAATCTAATATCTTCTTGTCTTTTTCTATTGCAATAACTTTTTTACAGTTCTTTGCCAAAAGAATTGCATCTATTCCAAGTCCGCAACAGAGGTCTATTGCTAAGTTGCACTTTAATCTGCTTGCACGGTATTTAGAAACAAGTTCGGGGGTTGACATTTCAATGCTTTCTCTGTTAGGAAAAAATATTTTTTTTGTAAACTTTTTCTTTATTAGTTCATTTTCTGATTTGCCCATAATTTAAATAGGTACAATAAGATATATAAATAAAGTATAACTATTATTTACATCCGAGTATTTATGTTGTGATCCAGATGATCAAGTTTGGGTTTGTGCTCAAAAATTCGCAAA
>CAZMCX010000026.1:0-5479 GCA_964565125.1 uncultured archaeon | reverse complement strand
CAAAAACACCAAACAGGCTCATAAAATGTATGGTGTAATTTATGATTATTGGTGGCTATAAGGTTGGGCAAGGAATTTATAAAATAATAAATAACCAAGAGCACCTAATATTTAACTGTAAAAATTGTGTATTTTCTACTTCTTTAGCGGATGATAAGGCCTGTAGACTTCATGCAATAACTTTTTTGGCTAAACAAAAAGCAGACATGGTAGTGTTGGCTGATGTTTATGAAAGAGTTTATAATAGCAATCAAACTACCTTGTTAAGGCAAATTGGAGAATTATATTCTGCCTTTAGCGCTCATGGTTTATGGGGGCCTGAGCACCTTTCTGATGGTTCTGACGAAAACGAACAGTATACGGCTAATAGGCACGCGACATTGGCAAAAATAGCAAGCGATTATCTTGTATCGGATCCGATATTGGCATATTTGGCCACAATAGATGAAATAAATAAAGAAAAATTAAGGCTTACAAAACTTGGTAGTAAATACCAGAAAGGGGCAATGCCTTACTTAGAAACATTAATATATATTTATCAGAGTTTAGAAAAAACAGATTTGATAAAGAAAGTAAAAGATTATTTACAGAAATTGACTAATATCCCTGATACAAGTCAACTATATAGGTATTTTTTTAATGCGGAAATAAAACCATCTTTTATTGGGTCCAGACTTTTGTTTGGAGAGGTAGAAGGCTTGGTATTAGTTGATGAATACATGGTTGGCAATACCCAAATTCAGATTTTTAAACAGCCAGATAGTGTTGAGTATTTGTATATCGCGAACCCCCCTGAGTATTCATTAACACCAGATAAATATTTTATAATTAGTAAGGCGAGAGAAATTGTTGCAGAGTATAAACCGGGAAGTGCAGCGTTTACTGTTGGTGCAAAATCAAGAGACTATTTTGAAAGGGTATTTTTGACAACAATAAAAGGTGTTTCTAAGGCAAACAGTATTCCGTTATCTTTGGATGAAGAAAAATCTTTGTCAGAAATTGTTGCCCGTTATACTGTTGGATATGGAATTTTAGAAATCCTTTTATCTGATAAAAATATTACTGATTTTTATGTTGATGCCCCAATCGGTGATAAGCCACTAAAATTAATACATTCTAAATTTGGGCCTTGTAAAACAAACATTTTGTATAGTGAAAGAGAAGCAGAATCGGTTGTTTCAAAAATTAGGGCACAGAGTGGAAGGCCTTTTGATGAAACACATCCTGTGTTGGATTATGATTTGCCAGAGTTTGAAACTCGTGTAGCAGTTATTGGCCCACCGCTATCACCAGATGGAATTGCATTTGCATTTAGGTTACATAAAACAACACCTTGGACTTTGCCACAGTTAGTGAATGTAAATGGAATGAATTCTTTATCTGCGGGTCTGCTTAGTTTTTTGGTGGATATGCAGTCTAGTATTTTGGTTGCAGGTTCAAGAGGGAGTGGAAAAACATCTTTGTTGAGTGCATTGATGTTAGAAATACCAATGAGTTCTAGGATTTTATTACAGGAAGATACTTTGGAAATACCCGCAATGTATATGAAAAACATAGGGTACAATGTCCAAAGGTTGAAAACCCAGTCAGCAATTACTACTTCAAAAGTTGGAGTTGAAGTGCCGCCAGACGAAGCATTAAGAACAGCATTAAGGTTGGGAGATAGTGCAATAATTCTGGGAGAAGTAAGAAGTAAAGAAGCAAAAGTTTTGTATGAGGCGATGAGGGTTGGTGCAGCAGGAAATGTTGTTATGGGTACAATCCACGGAGATTCGGCATATTCAGTATGGGATAGAGTTGTAAATGATTTAGAAGTGCCAACTACTTCTTTTAAGGCAACAGATATAGTTACAGTTTCTAGACCAATAAGATTTAAGGGTTCTTTGAAAAGAAATAGAAGATTAGTACAGATTACGGAAGTAAAAAAACATTGGAATGAAGACCCAGAAACTGAAGGCGGGCTTTTAGATTTAATGAGTTATAATGCAAAAAAAGATAATTTAGATTTATTAGAAGATAACTTAAAAGATTCAGAATTATTTACAAAAATTCAAAGTGTTAGTGGACTAAATATGGAACAAATTTGGAAAGAGATCAGTATGGTTTCAAAAACAAAACAATATTTAGTTGATTTAAAAACAAAACTTAATTTTTCAGATTTATTGGAAGCAGAAAATACAACAATAGCAAATACCTCTTTGCACTTGTTTAGGGAAAAGCAAATGGAAGAGTCAGATACTTTGAATTTGGACGAACTTTATACTACTTGGAAAAATTGGGTAGATAAAGATTTTGTGCCTTTTTTGAATAAGAAGTACGATAGAAAGTGATCTCTTTATGCCCGAAATTAATCTTGGTAAGTTATACAAGGGAATAAAAGGTGAAGAAATAAAGTCTGAGGATGATGAAAAGCCTCAAATGGAGAAAGACAACTGGTATGTTTCACTTTGTAAAAAATTTTCGAAACAATTTCCAAATTTTAAGGATAGTAAAATATCTAAAGAATATCAGGAGGCATTAGATTTTTTGGGTTGGAATGTTAGGCCTGAAGAATTAACTGCTGGAATAAAAACAGTGACAGTTTTTTCTATTATTATTGCAATTGTGTTGATGATAATTGGGTATTTTATTCTGGGTCCTTTGTTAGTGTCTTTTTTGGGGACTTTTTATATTATTATTATTTTGTTGGGTGTATTTGGTGGAATTGCAACAGGAATAATCTATCTTTTTATGCGGTATCCAATAATTGCTGCAGAGCAGGAAGCAAGAGCAGCATTGTCTTATGTCCCGGAGATAATAAGCTATTTAGCAATGTCTATGAAGCTTAGTTCGAACCTAGAAAGGGCAGTGAATTTTGCAGCATTACGTGGAAAAGGAAAACTTGCGGATGATTTGAAAAAAGTTTTATGGGATACCCATATTGGGGTGCATAATACTATTGGAGAAGGATTAGAAGTATTGGCTTACAGATGGAAAGTTTATTCTCCTGAATTTAAAGAAGCAATAATGCTGATAAAATCTTCTATGGTTGAAGATGATGAAGAAAAAAGAGCAGATATGTTGGACAAGAGTATAAGTTCTGTACTGGATTCTATAAAAATAAAAATGGAAGGTTATGCAAGATCTTTATCACAGCCTTCACTTGTATTATTTTATATTGGTGTTTTGTTACCATTGCTTTTGATTGTTATTCTTCCAATTGGGTCTGTGTTTGCAAACTTGCCTTTTGCCAAACCTTGGATTTTAATAATACTTTATGATATTTTAATTCCTGGAATTTGTTTTATTTTTGCAATATATATTATTAGAAAAGTTCCGAGAATTTACAAATCGCCTGTGATTCCTGATACATATCCCGGACTTCCAAAGAAGAATAATATGAGAATTGGAAAAATACAAATTGATCTTAGGGTAGTAATTAGTATTATTTTTATTGTGGGAATAGTTTTATCTGTGTTGTTGCAATTGTCACTAGGAACGACTTTGGCAAAAGTAATGCAAGCAGAGCAGTTCCAAGATGAATTTGTTAAAGATCCAGAATCATATTTTATTTTACAAGCTACAAACTTTTTATTAGCTAATAAAGGCGCAGAAGCTGCAAGCGATCCAGAAACATTGGCAGGGGAAATTAGGGCTCAAAAAATGTTGTTTATGATGCAACCTGGGCATGATACCACACCCTATTTTGTGATTTATGGCATGGCACTTACAATTGCATTAATTATATTTGTGTATTTTTATTTTTCAGCGATTTATAAAAAGAAAATACAAGATTATTATGTAAAAATGGAAGACGAATTTAGGGAAGTATTATACATTTTGGCTTCGAGGTTGGCAGAAGGAAAGCCCATTGAGGATGCTTTACAAAAAACAAAAGACTTTTTCCCTGAATTAACAATATGTCAAGATTTGTTTGCAAAGACCATGGATAATATTAATTTGCTTGGGCTACCATTAGAGCAAGCAATGTTTGATCCTGTTTTTGGTTCTATGAAACATAATCCTTCGCAGCAATTAAATAATTCTTTAAAAATAATGGCAGATTCGGTAACATTAGGTCCACACACGGCATCAAAAACTGCAATATCAATATCAATACAAATAAAAAATGTTTTGGAAATTAAACAGCTGATAAAAAAAGTTATTTCTGATATTTCTGAAATGCTTGCAACAATGGCAACATTTATTGCACCGGCTGTTTTGGGAATTACAGTTAGCTTGCAAAAAATAATTGTATTAACTCTTTATTCATTAACTTCTTCGGGCCTTGGGGAAGGGATGGCAAAAATGGGCGAAAATATGCCTGAAGGTCTTTCAAGTTTGGACTTTTCTAAACTTTCTACTTCATTTAATACTAGTGCAATTGGAAACATTGCAACCCCCGGTGCATTTATGATTATTATTACCATAAATGTGATTTTAATTGTGATAATATTATCCTACTTTGTTAGCCTAATTTTAGAAGATAATTCTTTGGCAACAAAATTACTTATTGCAAAAACTATCCCTATTGCAGTTATAGTATTTATAATCTCTTCTGTAGTTGCGGGAATGATGGTATCGGGGTTTGGTTAGTATGAATTCAAGAGGACAGGAAGATTTTATATTTCAGTTATTAGTTGGTGCAATAGTAGGGATAGTTATTATTGGAATTATTTTTGTTCTAATAGAGAAAACAGAGAACCAGAAAGTATATCTTTCAAATGAATCTCTTGTAAGTAATATAAAATATGCAGTAAAGGCGCCAACTGGAGAACCATACATTATTAATAAAGTGATTATACCTAAAGAAACATATTTTACTTACAAATATTTTGAAGAGGAAACTGGGCTAACACAAGGCTGCCTAACCCTCAAATCTAACAAATCTGTTTTTAAGGGGATTGAGTCGGGATTAGTTACTCAGAATGATGTGGAAACTAAGGTTACAATTACCTGTAATCCAGGTTTTACTGACATTTGTAATATTACTTGTGAAATTTTGTTTGGTTAACACCTGTGGAGTGTGAGAATATGACTGAAATTAAAAGGCCAATACTTTGTGTTAATGGTATCGTTATGCAGAATAATAAAATTTTGCTTTTGAAAAAAAAGAAAGATCCTTTTTGTGGAAAATATGTTTTGCCAGGTGGGCATGTAGAATATGGTGAAACAACAAGAAATGCGGCAATAAGAGGAATAAAAGACGAAACAGGTTATGATATTGATGTAATTGCAACTTTAGGGGCTTATGATGACCCCACAAGAGACCCCCGGGGGCATTATGTGAGTATGGTGTACATTTGCGCATGGGCCGGTGGAAAAAAGCAAATAAAAGAAGATGAATTTGAAAGCATAGATTGGATTTCTGTTGATGATTTGGGAAAGTACCAAATAGGCTTTGATCATATGAAAATGATTAAGAGTTATATGGCTATTATTATGCTTGGAAAAAGCAAATTTCCTTGAAAAGGAAATTTCTTTAGTAAGAAGCAATTTT
>CAZMCX010000025.1:3140-9948 GCA_964565125.1 uncultured archaeon | reverse complement strand
TTTAAAAATAGATACAATATAAATATATAAAATAACGGAAAATCGGAAGATTATTATGACGGAATCGATAGTTTTAGACTTCTCTGAAGTTAAAAAACAGGGTTTTGGGTTGAGACAAGCTCTCACTATTTCTGCTTATACTAAACAACCAATAAAAATAACTAATTTTAGGGCTAATGACGAAAATAAAGGCCTGAGATGGAGAGACATTCTCTATGCTGGCGTAATCGCAAATTTGGGTAATGTTGAAATGAAAGGATTTGACAAAAAAAGCACAGAGGTTGAGACAAATCCTAAGGGAATCCTTGGCGGAAGTAAGATAGTAAAAGTGAAAAATACAATTTCTGTTTCTGAATTAATAGTTCCAGCAGTACTGCTTTCTTTGGGTACAAAAACAAGAATTAGGTTTATGGGTCCAACAGATTTAGATAACCTTGTTACCCCCGAATTTATAAAATATAGTACATTCTCATATTTAGAAAAAATGGGTGTCAGATACGACCTAGCCATTATTGGAAAAGGCTTTGAGGAAGAGGGGTCTCTGGTTTTAAAGAATAATACTGTAGCCTTGCCAAAAAATTATTCTATACTCCAAAAAGGGGACTTGGATACAATAAAAGCCCACATACATACAACCGGCTATAAAACCCATGTAAATGACGAGATTTATTCTTATGCAAGGCAAAGGCTTATGCAAACCGGCAAAAAAATTAATTTTATCTTAGAAGAAAATAAATACATTGAAAACAATGTTAGGAATAAAGGGGCAAGTATGGCTCTTGTTGCATATTATGATAATGTCACCTTGTGCGGTTGTGCAAGCGGGATTAAGAAAACAGTTCCATTAATTGGAAAAGAAGCAGCAGATAAGATAGTTGGGTATTTAGCTAAAGACTTTAGTGTTGATTCTGAAAACGCAGCAATACTTTTGCCATTCTTTTGTTTAACAAAGAAAAGCGAATTTGTGATAAATAAAATAAGCGATAAGTATAACACTGCAAAATATGTTTGTGAGAAATTATTTAACAAAAAGATAGAATTTGATAAGGAAACCAGAAAGGTAACAGTTTCCTAAAATTTGGCCACAAACCACAACATTTATATAGGTTATGTAACTAGAAATAGGTATACTATTTTTAAAAAATTTTGGGGTGCTCTCTTGAACTCTTTTAACAAAGACTCTATGGGTAAAACAGGTACGACTATTGTTGGCTGGAAGGGTAAAGATTTTGTTTTGCTTGTTTCTGATAGGCAGAGTACTTATGGAAGCACAATCGGAAACACAAAAGCAAAGAAAGTGTTTTTAGTTGGAAATAACTTCGGTATCAGCTTTGCAGGCGGTTTAGGAGATGCACAGAAGATTATGCGTGTTCTTGACGGCCAAGTGAGATTAT
Organism: uncultured archaeon; assembly: GCA_964565125.1. Classification (GTDB taxonomy): domain Archaea; phylum Iainarchaeota; class Iainarchaeia; order Iainarchaeales; family 0-14-0-20-30-16; genus JAQTTP01. Next base: position 8,554 of record CAZMCX010000025.1, on the reverse strand, counting down.
ATGAAGTTGAAAGAGAGAAAAAAATGAAAACAAGCGCAATCTCGAATTATGTTTCAAATGTTTTAAACTATACAAGATATTATCCTTATATGGCATTTTTCTTAATTGCTGGATTTGACTCAAAGCCTGAGCTTTATAGTGTGGATTTAGTTGGTGGGTCAGAATCTATGGAAAAATATACCGCATTTGGATCTGGATCCATGTTTGCAATAGGATACTTGGAGCAGAACTATTCAGACAAATTTAATAAAAAACAAGCTTTAGAACAAGTAGTAAAAGCAATAAGTTCATCAAAGAAAAAAGATGTTTATACTGGCGGAGAAGGACTTGATTATATAGTAATAGACAAAAACGGAATTGAAGAAGGAAGCATAGAATAAACATTATTCTAATTTTTTTATTTATCACAGGTGTTATCATTGGAAGAAAACAAAGTCGCAGAACTTATCCGGAACGTACTACCCAAAGAAATAGAAATAACTAAAGTTGAGTTTTTGGGTCCAGACATAGTAATTTATACAAAAACGCCGGAAGAATTCTATAAACAAGATACTTATGTTTCAAAAATCGCGGGAGTACTTAAAAAAAGAGTTAATATTCGGGCAGATAAAACTGTTTTAATGGAAATTGGGCAAGCAAAAAAGGAGATATTATCTTTAATTCCAGAAGATGCCCAGGTTTCAACAATAATATTTGATGTTTATTTTTCAGAAGTAATTATTGAGGCTTTAAAACCAGGCTTAGTAATTGGTAAGGGTGGGTCAACAACAAAAGCAATAATAAACAAAACAAAATGGACCCCAAATATCTTAAGAGCCCCAATGATGAAAAGTAAGCTTTTGCCACAAATAAGAAAAGAGTATTATGGTGATGGCAAAGAACGGAAACAGTTTTTGAAAGAAGTTTCAAAGAATATATATGCCCCCAAAAGCAGCCATAAAGAATGGGTAAGAGCTTGTTTTTTTGGTGGTTTTAGAGAAGTTGGAAGAAGTTGTATATTATTTGAAACAGCGAATTCAAAAATAATGCTTGATTGCGGTATAAATGCAGCAGTAACTGATGAACCATATCCTTTATTGGAAACAATTGGTTATTCTTTATCCGAGATTTCCGCAGTAATAGTATCACATGCACATCTAGATCACGGTGGGTTTGTACCTTATCTTTTTAAAGCAGGATATCGGGGCCCAGTATATTGTACTGCTGCAACAAGAGATGTGATGTATACTCTGCAAAAAGATTATATGGATGTAATTTTAAAAGAAGGTAAAATCCCTCCTTATTCTGAAAAAGACATAAACGAAATGCTAAAACATGTTATTACAAGAGAGTATGGCGAAGTAACAGATGTAAGCCCAGATATAAGAATTACTTTGTATAATGCTGCACATATTTTGGGATCATCTTCTGTACATATTCATGTTGGTGATGGATTACATAACATGGTTTATTCCGGAGATATAAAGTTTGGTTTTACAAGATTGTTTAATCCTCCGGAAATAAATTATCCAAGAGTTGAATCCTTGATAATTGAAAGTACTTATGGTGGAGAACAAGCACCAATGCCAAAAAGGCAGGATGCAGAAATGGAATTAATAAATACCATTAATAAAGTAATTGAAAGGGGCGGAAATGTTTTAATACCCGTATTTGCAGTTGGAAGAAGCCAAGAAGTTATGCTTGTTTTGGAACATTACTATAAAGCAGGCCAGCTTAAGGCAAAAACAGTTTATATTGATGGCCTAATAAAAGAAATAAATGCAATACATACAGCATATCCTGAAAGTTTAAGGGAAACAGTGCAAAAAAGAATACTTACTAATAATTCTCCTTTTAGTTGTGAATTATTTAAAGAGGTTGAATCTCGGGATGACAGAGAATCACTAGTTGCACAAAAAGGCAATATATTTTTAGCAACATCAGGAATGATGACTGGTGGCCCATCTGTAGAATATTTTACTAGAATGGCACAAGATGAAAAGTCCGCCATCTTATTTGTTGGATGGCAGGGGGAAGGGTCATTAGGTAGAAAACTTCAGAACGGAACAAAAGTAATGGCCTTAGTTGATGTAGTGGATTCTAAGCTTAAAAAAATCAACATAAATATGGAAGTTTGTACAGTTGAAGGATTTTCAGGGCATTGTGATAGATCACAGTTATTAGCATATATTAGAAACCTTTCAAATCCACCTAAAAAGATTATTGTGAATCATGGGGAAAGGGAGGGGTCAGTAGACTTTGCTAAGTTTGTGTCTTCTAAATATAGAATAAACTCTTCAGCCCCAAAGAATCTTGAATGTGTTAGATTACATTGATCTATTACCCAAATATTCTAGATAAATTAAAGAAATTTCCAAATTTATCTGCCTCGTTATCTAGTTTTTTTGTTTGTTCTTCTAATACATTTATAGTTTCGGGGTCATTAATGTTTCTATCTATTATTCTTTGTTTAATTGCATTTAATTTATCTGCTTTTTCTTGCATTTTTTCTGCATAGTCATTGTTACCAAATATATAGCTGAAGAAACCTAAGTTTTCTTGTTCTTCAATAGTATTATCTACTGTGTCACCAAATTCGTAAGCAAGTGCGGGATCAATAGATAACCATTTATCTGCAAGGTCATATAAAGCATGGTCCGTAGGTTTTAATCCAAATTGTCTACATAAATTATTAACCATAAATTTAGCCACAGTTTTTGGGTTTGACTTAAAAGTAATGCAGTTATCAACCATTTTTTGTTTTGAAGCACAATCTAATGCTGCATTTGCTAAACATTTAGCATTCTCGAGTTTCATCATGTTTATGTTACCCGCCATATTAGACGATTCCATCTTACATTTATAATCAGCCATTTCTTCCCTGTCTTCAATATTAACCATTTCTTGTGGTAAATACATTTCAATAATTTCATCATCTGTTAATTCACAAATCATTTCTGAATTGCCCATTGGACCTTGCGGACCTCCACCCATGTCCCCTTGTTGAGGACCTATTACAGAAGAGTTATAAAAATCATTTTTCATACAATCATCATGACAATTCTCTGGATTTTCACCTAAATCTGGTTCGCAAGTATTGTTTCCACAAACTGCTTTCTGTGTTGCATATGTTGATGTTAAACCAAACAGTCCAGTAGAATTTTGTTGGACAGTTGTGCCTGCTGCTTCTGCAGAAGTTGGCTCTGCATCAGACTCTTTTTGTTCTGGTTCTACAGGTTTTGGCTCATTGCTTTGTTCTGGTTCTACAGGTTCTGGCTCATTATCTTGTTCCGTATCAGAAACTGGAATTATTTCTACAATTTTTTCAGATGGTATTTGTGGTGGTTCTTCAATTATTTCTCCTTGTTGATTTGTTTCATCTTGTGGGGGCTCTTTCCATTCCTTTTTGTCTTTTTCAGGGGTTTCCACCTGTTTTGTGTCTTGCCATTCTTCTATATATTTCTGTTCAGTCATTTCTTGTGTTTTCTCAGGCATTTTTGGAATATAAAAATCAGGCAATTTTATTTCCGGGCCCATATTATCTTTAAATTTCTTTAATTCCTCGCATTTTGATCTAAAATTTGTAAGCTGTGATTTTATTGATGTCTTTACTTTTTCTGCATATGCTTTCTTGTTCTCAATCTCTTTGTTAAACTGTGCTTTGCAGAGGTCCATCATAAGATCTTCTGTTAAATCCTCAAGTGTTAATTTGTTAGGATCTTTTCCCATCTTCTTTAAAATTATTTTTGCGTCTGGTGGTAAAGGAAGGTTCCCTTTCTGAAAATTTTTACAAAATAATTCCGGGTTACAGGATTGTACTTGTGACTCAAATTTTTTACAGATATCAGAAGTTTCTTCCGCCCCATTTACAATACTTACAACTTTAGAAACAAGTTCTTCTTTATTTTTCTCGCATTTTGTAATAAAATCATTACTATTAGAGTAAATCCACATGTATACTGCGGTCATTCCCTCCATAAATTTTTGCTGAGCCACATATTCAGGATTAGCAAAACTTGAAAACGGCAAACCAAAATCTAGATTTGGGCCATTGTTCATTTGTGGTTTGTTATCTAACACAATCTCTTTAGATGGATTTTCAATAGGTTGGGTTTCATACGTGCCTTGTTGACTAGTTTCAGCAAACACCCCACCTATAAATTGTAATAATATAACCAAAATAAAAAATATCAATAAAATTTTTAACCGCATCTTATCCCCTCTTTAAACATTTATATAAAATTATAACAGGAGATTCAAGTATATATATTTTTTGATTGTTTCTTATGATTTGATGCAGAATAAGCGTATATTTTTTAAAGAAAACCCTTATTTATATATGGTGAAATTGATTTCGGTTAAAGAACGTAAGAAGATTTGTGATCTGATCCAGCAGCAAATTTTGAACGAAAATGGGATTCCTCTGAAGAAGATCTCTAATAATATTGCTTCCGAAGCAATTTTAACTAATGATAAGAATCTAATGTATTTTTCCTATTTACCATATCTCTTGTATAAAGTATTAACTCAACCACACCTGCTACATTCTTCGCAGTGGAGATCAAATAAAAAAATAATTTTAGATTACGTTGACTCCTTAGAAGTAAAGGAACTTAAAAGCTATATTGATGACATTAACCATTTTGTTGGAATGTTCAAAACTATTGACCGTAATCTGTATTATTATATAAAAAATATTTTTGAAAAAGCAAAAATTAAGAAAGCATCCTATTGTTATGAACATGGCCAAAGCATAAACCAAACCCTGAGTTTAACAGATGCAAACAGAATAGAATTAATGCACTATCTAAATAACAGCAAGATTAATTTTGAAGTTGGAAAAGATATAATTTCAGAAAAAGTTGCAATTATAGAAGATTTTTTTAAATGAGCTTTGGGGCTGATGGTATGAAGTATGTATTTTTCGATTCAAGTAGCATAATTTCTTTAACCCAAACAAATATGCTTTTTTTATTGGAAAAATTGAAGTCAAAAGAAATAAAATTCTGTATTTCAAAAGCAGTATATGATGAAATAATCCTTCCAGGCCAGGAGAACTGCCAGTTTGGGTGGAGTTCAGAACAAATAAAAGCAACTATTGATTCTGGTCTTTTGGAAGTATTTAATCTTGAAGAAAAAGAACAAAAAGATTATGACTTGGTAGACGAGCAAGTTAATTCTATTTTTTCAACAAAATTTGGGCCAATACAGATACTTCAAAAAGGAGAGTTAGAAACAATAATTTTACTTAAGAGATTCAAAGAAAAAAAACTTTTTAGTATTGATGAGTTGATTACCAGGGAGATAATAGACGACCCAAGAAAACTAAAAGATATTGTTGAAAGACGGTATAAAACACAGTTGTTTTTAGATGAAAAAAAACTTAAGCAATTTGTAGATTATGTTTTTGATATAAAAGTTGTAAGATCAGTAGA
>CAZMCX010000025.1:0-3040 GCA_964565125.1 uncultured archaeon | reverse complement strand
TAAAAATGCACATCTAACAAATAGTTTATAAATCCTATGTGCAAATAAAATACACATACAAACAAAAAGAGGTGGGTATAATGCATATAGAAGTTAATGATTCTAATTTTGACAAAGAAGTTATAGAAAAATCAAAAGACAAATATATTTTAGTTGATTTTTGGGCTCCTTGGTGTATGCCTTGCTTAATGTTAGCCCCAAATTTAGAGAAGATTGCAAGTTTATTTGAAGATAAATTAGTTTTTGTAAAAGTAAATGTGGACGAAAATTCCAAACTTGGTTCTAAATACAAAATAATGTCAATCCCGTCAGTAAAATTGTTTAAAGATGGCAATGTTATCGACGAGTTTGTAGGATCTCTTCCTGAACAAGGAATTAGGGACTTCCTGAAAAAAAACATAAAATAAAACAAGGTGATGTGTGTGTATGATGTTGCAATAATTGGGCTTGGTCCTGCAGGAGCAACAGCAGCAATTTATTCTGCAAAGTATAATCTAAAAACAATAGTTATTGGTCAAGTTCCAGGTGGAACTGCTGCAGAAGCACACAAAATTTGCAATTATCCGCCTTTTGTAGAAATAAAAGGCTTTGAACTTGCACAGAGGTTTTTACAGCATGTGCAATCAATGAATGTTGAAGTTGTTTTTGGAAAGGTTGAAAATGTTGAAAAGAAAAAAGAGTTTTTTGAGTTAGATGCGGGAGACAAAAAAATACAAGCAAAAAAAATAGTTATTGCTACAGGTACAAAAAGAAAACAATTAGGAATTGCTCGCGAAAATGAATTTAGGGGAAAAGGAATAAGCTATTGTGCAACTTGTGACGGAATGTTTTATAAAAACAAAGTTGTTGGTGTTGTTGGTGGCGGAAATTCCGCACTTACCGCAGCATTACTATTATCAGAGTTTGCTGAAAAAGTTTATATTTTTTACGGGAAAGATAAGTTTTATAAGGCAGAACCTGCTTGGACAGAACAGGTATTGAAAAATAAAAAAATAAAATCAGAATTTAATGTTGAAATCAAAGAACTTGTGGGCAAAGGAGCCTTGGAATCAGTAAAATTAACTAACGGAAAAGAAGTGAAACTAGGTGGCTTGTTTGTTGAGATTGGATCAAATCCAAACACAAGTGCTGTTGAAAATTTAGGGCTTAAAAAAGACGAACGCGGTTACATAGTAGTAGATGAAAATTGCAGAACAAGCATGAAAGGGGTTTATGCTGCGGGAGATATTACTAATCACAAATTAAAACAAATAGTTGTTGCCGAAGCAGATGGCGCTGTAGCCGCAACAAGTATATACCACGAATTGATGGGGTGAGGCGATAATATGGCAATTTCTTTTGCGTGCAAAAAGATAGACATAAACGGCCTTATAAAATGCAGTTTTGGATTTTCTAAAACAGAATTCAAGGTGTTTAATTTTTTATTAGGAAAAGACAAGCAGGCGTTTACGGTAATTGACCTTGCAGATAAAGTAAGCCTGGATAGAACCTCTGTTCAAAGGGCTCTGAAAAAGTTAGTAGATAAAAAAATAGTTGAGAGAAGAGCAAAGAACTTGGGAAATGGCGGCTTCTTTTTTATATATAAGATTCTCCATAAAGAAAACATAAAAGATAAATTGAGAGCTAATATTCAAAGTTGGTACAAGACTGCAGAGAACTATATAACAGACTGGTAAGAATATAAAATAAACCATTCAAAAGTGAAAAAAGAATTAGAAAATGGGCCCAGCAGGAATTGAACCTGCGACTCCCGCCTTGTAAGGGCGATGTCATAACCGCTAGACCATGAGCCCTCTGCTAATTTATGATGCTCTTTATAGACTTTTATTTGTAAGAAAAGTATAAAAAGGTATTCCTTGGCCACCCCCAAATAAATATATTCTAGTTTGTGCTTTTTGTAATATGCTTTCCCGGTGGTTTTTATGAATAGAAAGATGTATTTCGTGTTTATTCTGCTATTTCTTGTATTGTTTGCTACTTTTGCATTCTCTAAGAATTATACTCTGCCTAAAGCAGAAATTTATATGAAAATAAACTCCGACGCGAGCATAGATGTTGCAGAGAAAATTCAGTTTAGTTTCTCGGGGCCATATACCTTTGCTTATAGAGATATTCCAAAAGGGGCTTGGAGTATAAGCAATATTAATGTAACAGAAAATGGCGCAGCACTAAAAACAGATATTATTGATAACTCTGAGTATACTAAAATCAAATGGCATTATACTGCAGAAAACGAATCTAGGACTTTTACTATTAATTATAGACTAGAAAACGCAATTGTTGTATATAATGATGTTGCAGAATTATACTGGAAAGTTTGGGGAGATGGCTGGGAAAAGCCACTAAGCGAACTTTATGGATATATAGAATTTCCAAAAGATGTTCAAAATATTGATGAAATTTATGTGTGGGGTCACCCTGAATTAAATGGAAAAATTGGGCTCTATGAAAACAACAAAATTTTATTCCAGATTTTTGGCATTTCAAGTAAACAATTTGCAGAAATAAGAACTGCTTTTCCGAAAAATATGTTAGAAAGCAATACTTTTGCAATAACTAAAGCAGAGGATGGATTACAAAAAATAATTACTGAAGAAAATTATGCTACTTTTACAATCGCAAAATCTGTTTTGCCCATAATATTTTTGATATTCCCATTATTATTGTTTTTTATCATTTGGTTTTTTTGGGGAAGAGAATCCAAAGTGGAACAAACCTCGATTTATGAAAGAGAAGTTCCTTATGATTATAGCCCGGCTATTGTGCGTATGTTAATGTATCAAAGTGGAACAAAAATGAGCCCTAATGACCTAGTTGGAGAACTTTTCGATCTCTGTTTAAAAGGAAACTTGAAATTAGAGCGAATAAAAAAAGAAAAGGTTATGGGTATATTTGGAAAAGATGATTTTAAAATCCATATAAAGAACAGAAATGCTAGTAAATTATGTGCAAGTGAGAAGAAATTATTTGCTTTGATTATTGATGCTGCAGAAAATAAGTATACTGGTTTGGTGTTTAAGAAAAAAGAAAAAGACCAAAC
>CAZMCX010000024.1:0-10124 GCA_964565125.1 uncultured archaeon | reverse complement strand
TTGAGTTTGGGGTGAGCCTTTCTGATAATAGCATAGGTGAGTTGGTGCAGTCTGGTTTTGTTGAAAGTCTTGGCTTTCATTCCAATGTCAATGCATTCTTAACAGGCTTGATTACTCAATATAATTGTTTTTTCCAAGTCTTCATTTCCAACGACTTCGGTTCTGACTGTTGCTCGCATAATATTCCATTACAACACAACTTATTTAAACATATTATTATGTTATTTTTGTATGAGAACCAAGAAAACAAGGCACGCTGTTTATAACATCAACTATCATTTAGTGTGGTGTCCCCTTACAACCAACGGGTGATTTTATGGAAAAAATTCTACTTAACAATTTAAATGTAAAATACTTTGAAAGAAATCTTGATAACACATTAACAAATGCGTATATTCAAAAAATACAACCTTTAGAAAAAAATGAAAATGCTTTAAAAATAAAAATAAAATCTAAAGATACAAATCGCGATTTAATTGTTTATAACGGATTCTTATTTTTAACAAAATACAATTACAAAACCAGTGAAAAAACTGGTTTTTGTAAAAATCTTGAAAAACAATTGGGGAATGAAAAAATTTTAAAAATAGAACAAAAGAATTTTGAAAAAGTAATTGTTTTTGAAACAAGAAATAACTTTTTAATATTTGAATTATTTTCACATAATAATATAATTTTAACAAATAAAAATTATAAAATAATTGCGAGCCAAATAAGAGAAAAATGGGCGGACAGAGAAATAGGCACAAATAAAGAATACGTTTTTCCATCAAATAATAAAGAAAATCCTGCAAAAATAACCAACTTTAACTTTTGTAGTATTTCTGAAATAATTTCAAAGCTTAATGTTCCGCCTTCTCTTGTTGAACATTTGGCAAAAGAAGCCCCGGATTTAAACAATATTACAAAAAAAATAAAAAAAATCTATAATAGTCCAATAATTATGGATAATTGTATTCTTCTAAAAAATAAAAAATTAGAATATTTTAATGTAAAAGTAGATAATTTAGAAGTTATAAAAACGAGTTTTAATGATATTATAGACAAATACATTAACTCCTTAGATAGTATTGTTTTAGAAAAAAAGGGGGTCAACAAAAAATCTTTGGAACTTGAAATAACTATTAAAAAAATGGACTTAAAGTTAGAGGATTTTAAACAAAATATAAAAGAAGGTAGTGAAAAGGCAAAATGGATTGAAGCAAACTATGATTTTTTAGAAGAGCTTAGACTAACTATACTACAAGCATTAGAAAAAGGAAATAAACCTGATCAAATACTAAAAATATTAAAAACTAAGGGTAAAAATTACCCTCTTTTACAAAATATTATAAAAATAGATATGAAGAATAAAAAAATTATATTTTCTATTCCTCAGCTTCAGCAGTAATTTGCTTTTCATCTACTATAAATACATCACTTACTGCACTAACTGCTGCATATGGTATTTTTATGATTCTGTCTCCTGTGTTTAAGTTAAGGCTTTTTACCAATTTCGACTGGCTGTCTATTTCAACTAATAGGTATTCTACATCCCCAGTTAGTTCATTGACCAAAACATCTATCAATTTACCTACTTCTTCTCCTCTTCCTGTTATTACTCTCTTTGAAGCCAATTGTTTAGCTATTGTGTACTTATACATTAACATCACCCTCTTGTTCCTATATTTTAATTATAACAATTAAATTAAAGTTCAGGTTATATTTAAATGTTTCTCCTTATGTCTTGAAAAAGCTGTGCAAGAGGGCCCTCCATGGTTCCAGTATTCACTTTAAAAATTAAAAGAATATTTTTGAGTTTAGGGGCTTTCTAATCGAAAACTATATATATGAGTATTATTTTCTATAATATGTAAAGGAAATATTCCTTTAATGATTTAACAAATTAATTATATTGGAGGGATTAAAATGTTAAGACTATCCGAACTATTCGGCAGAGACATCTATACAGACATCGGAGACTATAAAGGCAAAGTGTACGATATAGTTGTAAATTTAGAGACAGGTAAACTAGAAACTATAACTACAGAACCTTTAAAAGTAAAAACAAAACAACAAGCAAAGAAGATAATAACTGAGAAAAGTATACCTTATAAGAACGTTTTAGCAGTTAAAGACATTATCATAGTTGCTTCAAAAAATAGAAAAATTGATGATTCTAGTTCAGATGATAATAAAAAAAGGCCTAACATAAAGGCTGGTGCATTAATAAGTTATAGGTAAAAGTTAATTTTACCTTAACTTCTAATTTTTGTCTATTTATTCAAAAAATAAAGATTGAAATATAAACTTTATTATTTCTATAATCTACATAACCTAAAAAAATATATTAATAATGGTAATAGTGGAACTATAGGGTGTATCTAATGGTAGATGCTTTTTTAGTAAGATATAAAATAAAAGTATTAGATGAAGTAAAACATTCATCCTATCTTTACCAAAAGCTATTTAGAGCAATATATGGCTACACCCAAGTAGTTTGTAAGCAAACTGGAAAAAAATATGTTTATCATAGACCAGGAGTTTTAAGCAAATTTTCTTACATAAAAGAAGGCAAAAACGAAATTATAGTAACTAAAGATGGATTTTCTTATTTAATTAATTTTTTTAAAACTGGTAAAAATCCAGCACATAATTGGCGATCTAAAGGTAATTGGACAGCAAGTTATAGCGTAGTGGATGTTTCTATGGACGAAGTAAAAATAACCAAAGCAGTGGAAAACCAAATAAGAAACACATATGTTATTGATAGTCAGGGTAATTACCGGTTGCTTATTGATCTTTTAGAAGAACTATCACTTGGAAAACACATAGATAAAATATTTTTAAGACAATATGAAAACATAATCAACTTTATAAAAAACGGAAGTTGGTATGGTGCCGCCGTAAAAAGAAGCGGGTTGGTTAAGAAATTTGATAAATTAGTAGGCTTTTATGTAAAATATAAAGGGTAAAAGCAAAAAACCAGTTATTTAGTTAATTTTAAACCTGTTTTTATTTTTGTTGTTAACATAGCTTTTTCCTTTTTAATGTTTATAAGGATCTCTCTTTTTTTCCATTGCCTCTTTCCGCCTACGGCGTTAGTTTCTAATAACCCAATGTCTACTAAAGTTTTTATATAAGGATAAAGACTTTTTTCGTTTTTATATTCTATAAAAAACATCTGTTTTACCCTATCTTTTATTGTTTGCATATCTACCCATTCTTCGAAGCCAACAACACTTATTATGTGATAAGCTTGGGTATTTTTCATAGGGTCAATATAGTTCCATAAATCATCTACAACTACTTCTTCTAGTTCTTCTGGGGTGTTATGTATACTTTTCTTTGGTTCTGTTACCCTTTCTTCTTTGATTTCAAACTTTTCAGGTTTTTTTAGCTCTTTTTTTTCATTTACTTCGGGTTCTTTGTTTTTTTTTCCTACTTTCTTTAAGAATAAACTTTTTATTTTATCAAACAGCCCCATTTCTATCACTTGGTAATTACCTTTATTACAATAATTACATACTAGTATTTATAATAATTACGGTAATTACCCGTAATTACCGCCTATAACTACAATAATTACCGTAATTACCAAAACAGATAAAAAACAGAGCAAAAAATAACAAAACAGACCACAAACGATCTTAAACATACTAACTGTCAAGGGTAATTACAGTTCATTTTGTGAACAAATAAACAGAATAGCCAGTATATTTTGTCATAAAACGCCAACGATGTCTAAATAAATCAAACCAAAGCAGTTTGTCCAATAATTTGTGTTTTTTATTGATTATAAACGGCAATTTTTTATAAAGATCTAGCGTGTAATTACAGTAATTACCGTAATTACGATAATTACCTTCTGACAACAATAGTTAATTTGTTAGCTTAGAACAAGATAGCGGGAGTTGGATTTGAACCAACGACCTCCGGGTTATGAGCCCAGCGGGCACTCCAGGCTGCCCTACCCCGCTATACTACTTAATGATAGTATGATATTACTTTTTATTGTTTTCCTTTAAAAATAAGGACAAAATTACATTTTCTTCTTCGATAATCTTAATCTGGGCTTGAAGTTCCTTGTGCTTTTCTACATAATCAATATGTTTTAAAGTTTCATTACACATAGGACAATTAAAATTATATTCTGCAGCAACTTCAAAAGGAAAGTCGTTGCAACTGTTTTTACAAACAAACATTTGATATTCGCCATAATATTTTTCTTTTGCATTTAGTTTTTCTAGTTTATCCAGATTATTTAAAAAAACAAGTTTTGAAAGTTTATTATAGTCCAGATGCCACTTAAATGTAAACCAGCCAGAATTTTCATTTTTTATTTTATCATAATTTACTATTCCATAATAATGTAACTTATTTAAAATTGACCTTACAACAGTTATTTTACATTCAAGGTGTTGTGTAAAAAATTCGTCGGAAGTATTTTCTTTGTTTTTATACCAAATAGAAACAAGCTTATAAGCAGCACAATCTACATTTTCTAAATATTTTTGAATGCTATTTAGATTAATAATATCTGTAGCCATAATACTGATGAGTGCGATTTTTCTTAAAAAGCGATGTGCGCTTATACATAACTAGTAAACATAGTAATTACCATCTGCTTTTTGTTCTTTGTCTTTCGTAGAATTTAATTTATTTACTCGCGGCCTTCCGGACTTTAAATCTTTTCTGTAAGTTACATCGAGTATTTTTAAAAATTGGTTCATACCTCTTTTTTTATCTTTTGGTTTTGTACAAAACCCCTCTATGCCGGGCTTTCCATCAAATACAATTATTTTGTCTGAAACAAAATCAACAAAAAGTATATCGTGATCAACAACAAAAGCGACCTTTTTTCTTTTTGCAATAATAGATTGAATTATTTTTGCAATATTAATTCTTTCTTCAACATCTAAAAAAGCAGAAGGCTCATCTAGTAAATAAATTTCTGCGTCAGTTGTAAGGGTTTTTGCAATCATAATTTTTTGCAAAGTCCCCATGTTTAATTCATCCAAATATAAATCTTCAATCTCATTTATTTTTAGCTTAAACCAAAGTTCAGACATAAGTATCTCTTGATTTACGCCCTTTAAAAATTCCCTTACTTTTACATGTTCACCATCAAAATCTTGTGGTTTGTATGACATTCGTTTATTGAAAACATTTATTTCATTATCCTCTTTTTCAACGCCCGCAAGTAGTTTTACAAAAGTTGTTTTTCCAATTCCGTTTTCTCCGACAATCCCAATAATTTCGCCTTCATTTAAAGATCCATCATCAACATCAAGTTTAAAGTCTTTAAATGTTTTACACATTTGTGGATAATTAAAAAATAAATTAGTTTTTTTTGCTTGCTCACCCCTATAGTAAAAGTTTATTTCATAATCTCTGAATCTCAAGTTTTCATCTGGTATGAAACCATCTAAAAACTCATTTATTGCTGTATTTGTTGTCTTTGTATTAGAAACAACACCATATGCGTGTGCTTTACCAAATAAAATATGCAAATAATCACACAAGTAGTCAACCAATGCCAAGTCGTGCTCTACAATTAAGTTTGTATCTTTATAATCTTCTATCAATTTTGCAAATACAAATCTCTGTTTTATGTCTAAAAATGACGATGGCTCATCATAAAAATAAAGGTTTGCCTTTTTTATAATTGTTGCGGCTATTGCAACTTTTTGGAGTTCTCCACCAGAAAGAGTTGATATCTCTTTGTTCATTATATTATCCATTTTTAATAGGTCAATTATTTTGTTAAGCTCTTTACGTTCATCAACTTTTTTTAGTAAGTCTATTACTTTGCCTTTGAAATTATCTTTTATGGCCTTTATGTTTTGTGGTTTGTACGAAACTTTTGTTTTCCCATTTTTTAAATTTATAAACGTTTCTTGTAATTCTTTGCCTTTAAAATAATTTATTATTTCTTCGTAATTACCTGGTTTTTCATAATTACCTTGATTTGGTATTATGTCTCCTGAATAAATATTAAGTATGGTTGATTTTCCAATCCCGTTTTTTCCAATTAAGCCAACTGCATTACCAGCCCTTATTGTGGGTAATCTAAATAATCTGAAACGATTTTTTCCATATTGATGTATGGGCTCACTTAAATCTAAAGATAAATTAATTATTGTTATTGCTCCAAAAGGGCATTTCTTTGGGCAAATCCCGCAGCCAGTACAAAGTTCTTCGGAAATTTGAACCTTTTTTTCCAGTTCATTATAGACTATTGCTTCTTTGTTCATTTTTATAACTGGACAGATGTTGTAACAGGCAAATCCACACTCCTCTTTTTTACATTTTTTATAGTCAATTATAGCAATTCTTTTCTTTTGCATATTTATTTCAACCAAGGATATTGTTAAAAATGAATCTCATCATCTTTATGTTATGAAGTATACTATACATAAAAAAGAACAGAATGTGATAATCACCCCTGAAAATTTAGATGACCTTTGGGTTCTAAATAATATAACGCACGAAAATGAATTGATTTATGGGAAAACTACACGGCGTTTTAGAGTTGAAGGTTCTAAAGACAGCGAGAAGAAAACAGTAAATGTAAAAATAAAAATAGAAAAAAAGGAATTTGATACTCAAACAGACCGACTTAAATTTACTGGGGTTATCATTGAAGGGCACCCTGCAGAATATGTTGATATCGGCTCTTTTCATACCTTAGATATCGGTTTCGGCGACACAGTAACTTTGTATAAGGTGTTGTTGGGCTATGAATTAGAATTAATAGAATCTGCAAAAAAATATGCTGTAAATCCAAAAATACTTTCAGTAGTTTTAGACGACGAAGTAGCAATAGTTGCTGAGATTAATTACGGTAATTACAAAATAATTGCAAAAATAAATTCAAAAAGCAAGGGAAAAAGATATGTTGTGGAAGAAGATAAAAGCTATTTTAAAGACATTTTTGAGAGCATATCAAACACAAAACCAGAACTATTGATTTTGGCAGGCCCTGGCTTTGATAAAGACAAACTTGGAGTTTATCTAAAAGAAAAAAATGTAAAAATAAAAACAATTATGGTTAACTTGAATGGTGTGGGGATAAGCGGAATATTAGAGTTGATAAAAAGCAATTCTTTGTCAAAAACACTTAATGAGTTTAAAATAACTAAAGACATTGAAAAAATAAATACCTCTTTATACAAAATAAGCCAAGGCAAAAGAAATATTATTTATGGCCCCAAAGAAGTCCAAAATGTTTTAGAAAATCAAATGGCTGCAGTTGAAGAATTAGTAGTTTCTACAAGTTATTTTAATGAAAATTATATAATCCTTAAGCCACATTTTGTTGCTCTTTCAAGTCAGGGTAAAAAGATACATTTAATGGATTCTAAGAATGATGCGGGAAAAATGCTTGATGGGCTTGGCGGAATAATACTAAACTTATTTTATTCGTTGTAAAAATAAGCCACTATATGTCATAGTTTTTTTTTGTTTTATAGTATTCTTTCAAAAATTCGTTAATAAAATCCCCAGAGTAATATATTTCCTTGGGTCCAATGTCTTCTACAGCAAGTAGTTTTATGCCTACGAGCATGTTAAGCAGTAGTTTTAAATCCATTAATTCAACCATATGAAACTCGTTCAATTTTTTTATTTCGTCTATAGTTGCGCCAGATTTTGACAGCTTTTCAAGCAGTTTTATACATAACTCTGAACTAGCGATAGCATACTGTTTAGGATATTTTTGGGCGTATTCTATGAAACTTTCGTTCATTTTAACCACTTTCCTTAGAAATATATATAAAAGTAATGGGTACAAAGAATAATATAATAACTTATATAAATAGGTGATTTCTTGGCATATTCAAAATTTGAAAAAACGAGGCTATTGGCTACAAGGTCATTACAAATAGCAGATAATGCTCCGCCACAAGTAAGCGTGAATAAAAAAGAGACCCCTTACGAAGTAGCATCAAAAGAGTTTGAGGAAAACAAAATACCATTAAGAATAATTAAGTACAAAGCAGATGGAACAAGGGAGAAATAATATTTACTGTAATAAGGTTAGGATGCGATATTATGGGCAAAAAAGCAATTTTGTAGAAAAACAAAATTGTTTTAGGCCCAGTAATATATAGGATGTGATATTATGGGCAAAAAAGCAATTTTGTAGAAAAACAAAATTGTTTTAGGCCCAGTAATATATAGGATGTGATATTATGGGCAAATCAATGTTAAAGCCATTAAAATCAAAAGCAAATACAATAATGGAATCTATGAAAGAGATAGGCACGGATTTTGATACTAATAAAAAAGCGATAAACAAATTGGGCCTGCCAATAACAAAAACAAATGTAAATAAGATGGCCGGCTACATGGCAAGACAAAAGAAAAGAAAACAAAAAGACTAATCAATCATTCTATTTTTAATAATTCTTTACAAAATTCTTTAAGCTGTTTATAGTTCCGTTCTAATTTTTTATTTGCTTTTTCTAAGACTATTTTTATTTGTTCCTCAGAAAATAACACCTTTTTTCCGATCTTTATTGGCACCGCAAGAGTTTGTGAACCAATAAGTTCAATCAGGTATTTGTTGTCTTTTATATGGAATATCCCGCCCCTTCTAATACCTGCTTTTGTTTTTATTTCTAAAAATTTTTTTGCAGTTTCTAAGTCCTTTGTCCCAAAGTGAAAAATAAAGGGTTCTTCCTTTAGCCACAGCTCTGGAAACTTGTCGGTTTTTAAAGCGTTTTTTATCTCAGAAAATTTTACTTTTCGGTGTTCTTTAAGCACAAATAAATTTGGTTTTTTGCTTTCTTCGGTATCTAAGCCGATAATCATAATTCTTCCTGCACAACAACTAGAAGAATAAATATTGGGCCTTTTGTTTATTTTTTTTAGAAATGGTATTAGCATTTTATCTACAAGCCCTTTATCTAAAGCAACCTCAAACTTGGCCATATTGCTCTTTTTACACATTTCAAATCGATAATCTGCCATGTTTACCATAAGATAGCAAAGATATATAACTATTTTTGTGCTTTTTTTATAAATATTAATAAAAGGTGAAAGAATGTTAAGAAAGATGTACTTTTGTTTTTTAATTTTGTTAGTTGGTATATCGTTTTCTATAGGTTTTGTAAAGCCTTTAGATAAAGATATTGACTCGGGAAAGATAGATTCATTTGCAAGTATAATGCCCGGCCAAGTTCTGGACATCTCTTTTTTAAAACAATATAATGGCGAATCAATAGAGTCAATTACCGTAAAATACAATGATTCTACATTTGAATTAGGAAAAATAAGCTACGGAGACCCCTTCGCCGATGTCTACATAACAGCCCTTGAAAATGCAAAACTGGGGGTATATGATGTTTTATTTATTTTTAACACAAATCACGGGGAAAAAACAGTAACTACTTCTATTACAATATCAGAAAACCTTGTAAAAAGCCAGTTATTTTTCGTAGGCTCAAACTTGAAATTACATGATAGTAAAGAAATAAAATATATTGTGGAAAACTTAAGTGACGCAAAAGCAGATTGTGAATTAAAATCAAATTTAGCAGAATCTTGGGTTAAATCAGTAAAAATATCTTTGGGTCCTAGGGAAACAAAAGAGTATTCCGCCCAGTTTGTAGCAAACAATATAGGGGATTATGAAATTGAATTTGTTTGTGAGGACTATAAGGGAGACGATCTTTTCAAACTTGGAAAACAACTTACAATAACTGCGGATAGCGAAGAAGAAAATAAATTCCTTTACTTTTCGTACCCAGTAATAAATAGTGTTTTGAATCCATTCCACGCATTAATAAACTACCTGTCAGATTTATTCCAGTAAAATGCTTTGGGAAAAGATAAATTTCCAGATTTGGAAATTTTCTTAGCCCCCTAAAGTAATTTGCTGTTAGGCAAATTAGCTTTTTGGGGAAAGTTTGTTCCCAAGTAACGCGATAGCGTTCTTATGGCTTTGTCAAGAAAGCTTTTTGCTTGCAAAAAGTTTCTGGGCCCTAAGCAATTTTGTGAAAAACAAAATTAGCTTATGACGCCATACAATTTGAACGGGGTAATTTGACCCCGAGTTAACGCGATAGCGTTCTTATGGCTTTAGGCCATACAATTTGAACGGGGTAATTTGACCCCGAGTTAACGCGATAGCGTTCTTA
>CAZMCX010000023.1:0-10216 GCA_964565125.1 uncultured archaeon | reverse complement strand
TGGTTTCATTAAACTTATTTTGTCACCAACATTAGGAAAAATTTCAAAATTAGAACTTTCTTTGTTTACTAAAATATCAACATTATTTTTGTCACACCCCGCAACAGTAAAACAAGCATTAGTTATTTCAGGTCCCCCCAAAGACGGATTTGTTATCTTAAAATAAAGTGGATATTCTCCTAAATTTGCTATTTGGATAGTTCCATCCCCAATAAGATCATAAAAGTCTTCGAAAGGAATAAAACTATATCCAAAGCCTACAAAAACAAATAATACAAATAATAAAGATAAAACTGCCTGCTTACGCATACCCATCACTTTCCTTACTTATATATATTATTAAGATATTTATTACTTACGATTTTGTCTACGGGCGTCCAGGCATTAACCGAAGGATTCTAAAATTAGAGAATTAAGCACTTTTGAGGTGTTTCCATCAACAGAAACAAGCCAATACATATTTATCAGTTTTTCATTGGCTTTTATGGGCTTTATGGCATCCAAGTCTTTTGTTGAAATCAAAGAAACATCATAAACACACAATTTGCCATTATTTTTTGTTTCTTGCCCAGAGTAAAGGGCATTAACTACCCCCATATCAAAGCCCGCGGCATTGGAGTCTTCAAATAAAGCGCCTTTATTTATCTCAAAATTAATTGCTTTTAACACTTCCTGACTTGCATTTGAATCAAATCCAATATATTTTAAAAGAAAAAAGCTATATGGTACGAGGTAATTTTTATCCTGATAGACATCTATATCTTGGCAGTTAAATTTTGCGGGAGTTGTGGATTGCTTGGACAAAATCACAGAAAATAAGACTATTATTACAATTAAAACAAGGAAAAATGAAAGGTACGCTTTATCTTTAAAACCCGCAAAAATCATGAAGAAAATAGGAAATATAGCTTTATATTTATTTGCTTTCTAAAGTTATATTATCTTATACTAGAGGATTTCTCAGTAGAATTTCATTTTTTGAAGATGATATTTTAAGGTGATTAAAAATGGGCAAGAATGCAATTTGTTTCACAAATGGATTCGGGCCCAATAAAATATAAGGTGTGATTTTATGGGATTAAGACCAGCAAAATGTTATAGAACTATTAAAAGATCTTATACAAGAGTAGCAAATAGAGTACAGGCAAAAGATTTCATAGGTGGTGTACCTAGAACAAAGGTAAGGCAGTTTGTACTTGGAGACCAGACAAAGGATTTCCAAAAAGTAATACATATAATTAGTAATGAAAATTTACAAATTAGAGATAATGCTTTAGAATCATTCAGGCAAAAATTAGCTAAAGTTCTAAATGATATTTGTGGAAAAGATAACTTCTTTGCAAAAATAAGAATTTATCCCCACCACGTTTTAAGACAAAATAAATTAGCCAGTGGCGCTGGGGCTGACCGTTTATCAAGTGGTATGAAACACGCTTTCGGAAAGCCAGTAGGAAGATCCGCACAAGTAAAAAAAGGTCAAAATATGCTTTCAATAGTAGTCAATCCTGAATTTGTAGACAAAGTTATTGGCTCGTTAAAAATAATTATAAATAAAATTCACGTTGCCTATGTTATAAAAGTCGAAGATCACAAAGACAAGAAATTAACTGGAAGAAAGAAGTGGACTAGAGAGATTAAAAAAGCAGCTCTAGAAACTGAAACTACAGAAACTCCTGCAAAAGATGCAAAAGCAGATCCTAAAGCAAAAGGCAAGGATGCAAAAACAGCAACAGGAAAAGATGCAGCCAAAGTGCCAACAAAGGAAGATCCAAAAGGCAAGGGAAAGAACAAAAGGTAAATATACTTTCCTTTTTTTTCTATTTTTCTAATACTTGCAAAAGCAAAAACTTAATATAATTCTCTACATTTATATATAAGTTCTTATTAGGGGTGTTTATATGACAAAAAATATTCTTTGGTTTAAGGAAATACATAAAGATGATATACCCGCTGTTGGCGGAAAAGGCGCAAATTTGGGGGAGATGGCAAACTCAAACTTTCCAATACCCGGCGGATTTGTTGTTACTTCTTATGCTTACATAAAAAATTGTGAGCAACAAGGCATTTTAGAAAAAATTCAAAAGATGGAATCAAGTATAAACGTTGAAGATAGCCAAGAACTAAACAAAAGCTCCAAAGAAATTAGGGATTTAATTTTAAAAACTGAAATGATCCCTGAGTTAAAAACTGAAATTACGAAAGCATATGAAAAAATTGGCGCAAAGACATATGTTGCTGTTCGTTCCAGTGCTACTGCAGAAGACTTGCCCGGGGCGAGTTTTGCAGGACAACAAGAAACTTTCCTTAATATTTTTGAAACCAAAAATTTATTAGAACATGTAAGAAAATGCTGGGCATCCTTGTTTACCTCTAGAGCAATTTACTATAGAAAAAGGCAAGGATTTAATATAGAAAAAGTTGCGATTGCAGTTGTTGTACAAAAAATGGCAAATTCAGAAATTTCAGGAATTGTATTTACTGCTAATCCAATTTCTAATAATTTAGATGAACTGGTTATTGAGGCCGGATATGGGCTAGGGGAGGCAATAGTTTCCGGCTCTGTTACTCCAGACACATATTTATATAACAAAAAAACAAAAAAAATATTAGAAAAAACGATTGCAACACAAACTTGGAAATACTCAAAAAACATTTTGGGTAATAAAAAGGAAAATGTGCCTTTAAAAGATCAGAAACTACAGAAATTAAGTGACGCAAAGATTTTGGAATTATCAAAAATTTGTGTTGATATTGAAAACCATTATAAAATACCCCAAGATATTGAGTGGGTTTTAGAAAAAGATACACTATATATTGTACAATCAAGGCCGATAACTACCCTAAAAACTGAAAAAGCAGAAGATTTTGAAACAGAAACGAACAAAGAAATAATCCTAAAAGGGCTAGGTGCATCTCCAGGATTTGCTTACGGAACTGTAAAGATAATCAAAGGGCTATCGGAATTACAAAAAATCAATAAGGGGGATATAATGGTAACAAAGATGACCACCCCAGATATGGTTCCAGCAATGAAAAGGGCATCGGGCATAATTACTGATGAGGGTGGAATTACTTGTCACGCAGCAATAGTTTCAAGAGAACTTGGAATCCCCGCAGTAGTTGGTACTGAAAAGGCAACACAAATATTGAAAGATGAAGAAGTTGTGACTGTTGATGCTAGCCACGGATATGTATACGCCGGCAAGGTTTTACATAAAGAAAGCCCAGAGATTACAACAAAGCACGTTGAAAGAAGCGATTTCTTAACTGTAACAAAGGTAAAAGTTAATGTCGCATTTCCTGAAAGCGCAGAAAGGGCTGCAAAATATGATATTGATGGTGTTGGATTACTTAGGGCAGAACATATGATCACCACAAGTGGGGTACACCCATTCCATATGGTAAAACAAGGTAAACAAGACAAATTAAAAGATTTAGTCAAAACTGGAATCAAGAAAGTTGCACAGAACTTTAAAAATAAGCCCGTGTATTATAGAACGTTCGATGCAAGAACAGACGAATTCATAAACTTAAAGGGTGGAGACAAAGAGCCAAAAGAAGACAACCCAATGCTTGGTTGGCATGGAATAAGAAGAGACCTAGATCAAACAGAGGTTCTAAAAGCACAATTTAAGGCAATAAAAGAGCTTTATGATGAGGGGTTTCACAATTTGGGAGTTATGATTCCATTTACAATAAATGTTGGGGAATATAAAAAAGCAAAAGAGTTAGCAAAAGAAGTTGGATTAATACCACACAAACACTGTTTCTTTGGGGTGATGATAGAAACTCCTGCTGCCGCATTAATAATTGATGAATATATTAACGAAAAATTAGATTTTATAAGTTTTGGAACAAATGATTTAACACAGCTTGTTTTGGGAATAGACAGAAACAATGAAAGAATTCAAACTCAATTTTCTGAAAAGCATCTTGCTGTTTTAAAATTAATCGCATATGTAATAAAGAAATGTAAAGCAAAAGGGGTAAGAACTTCTGTCTGCGGGCAGTCTGCAAGTGACCCAGAAATGGTTAAATATCTAATTAAGTTTGGCATTGATAGTTTATCCGTAAACATAGATGCAATAGATAAAATTAAAGAAACTGTTGAACTAGAAGAAAAGAAATTGATTTTGGATGCAATAAGATCTAGAAATATAGACAAAAAATATGAAATTGATTAAAAGTGATATGATGGAACTAAAACTTAATATTGCTGGATTGATAGAACAAATAAAAAAACAAAAGAAAGTAAAAAAGGCAATATTACAAGTTCCAGATGGCCTAAAAACAGAAGCACAAAATATAATTGATAAACTTAGTACTGCAACAAAAGTTCAGTTTTATCTTGACATAGAACCAGTTTATGGGGCTTGCGATTTAGCATCTAATTTTTTAGAATCTATAAATGCAGATCTAATTATTCATTTAGGGCATAGTAAATTTTGTGAAACAAACAAAAAAGTGATTTATTGGCCAACATATTATGACATAGCTGCAGAAGAGCTTAATATTTTATCAAAAAATATTGAAGAAAAATTAAAATTAAAAAAAATTAGTTTAGTTGGGCCAATACAATATTTAAAGATTATAAGAGAGTTAGAAAAACAAATTAAAAATGTAAAAATAGTAAAAACTACAAAAACAAACTTGTTAAACGAAAGTCAGATACTTGGCTGTGATACTTCTATTTTAGACGAAATAACAGATAAAGTGGATGCTATTGTGTATATTGGAGACGGAAATTTCCATATTTCTGCACTACCTCAAAAAGTACAAATTTACCAACTTGACAATTTAGATATAGTTCTTTACGATCAAAAAGACGAACTAAAAAGCAAAATTATGTCAGAATACATTTTTAAAAATGCAAAAAATATTGGAATTTTAGTAACTTCAAAAATAGGACAAAATAATTATACAATTGGAGAAAAAATTTACGATAATTTAAAAAAACAGGGGAAAAATCCTTACCTACTGATTGCGGACTTTATTTCATATGACAAAATTATGGGCTTAAAATTAGATTGTTTAGTAAACACCGCTTGCCCAAGAATAATTGATGACAAAGAAAATTATAAAATCCAAATAATAAACTATAAAAATGTTTTAAAATACATATAGTAGGGCATATGTTTTTTCATTTTCACAACTAAAAACTTTTATTTCAAAATTTAAAAATACAACGCAGAAATTATCCCTTGGTATTTTATAGCTCTTGAAAAATATATTTTGACTTGCCAGTATTAACTACCAAAAGTTTTGCATTTTTTGAAATTTTGTTTTTCATTTGCAAAAGCATTGCAAGCCCGGCAAGACCAGAGGGCTCAGCAATAATATTGTTCTTTTTTGCAATTGCTATTGCTTGATCCAAATATTTTTCTTCTAAAATATATACATCAGATTTTACACCACAATATCCCGCATATCTATATAGTTTAATCCACTGCTTGTCAAAGTGTACAAATGGCAAGTATGGAGAATACAGTTTGTCTGCTTTTGATTTTAAATCATTAGTTGTCACACCAATAAAATTGCAAGATCTTGTTTTTGAAATAACCCCTTTAAAACGAGGATCATGATTAGATGTTGACACTTCTTTTTTTACGACGTTCAAAATATTTTCATAAAGGTTTCCAGTGCCAAATGGAATAAAACAATAATCAGGGTTTGAATTAATTATTTCATAGCTCAGCCAGTCATAAAATCTAGTAGTTGGATCTAAAGCTTCTACAGAAGTAACGTCAAAGCCATTTTTATTTTTTGTTAATTTTAAAATATCTTTAAAATCAAGGCATTTTTTGCTCAAATCTGTTTTATAAATTTCACAACCCAATTTTTTCATTATTTTTTCAGCAGTTTTGTCTGCTGAATTATCAATTAAAACTTTCAGATTTGGAAGGCCATATTTTTTTAATTGTGTTTGTATAGCAATTGCTGCAGAACCAGAAGAAATTATTGACATTTGTGGAATTTCTCCTTTAATTTGTCCTCTTTTTTTAGCAATTAGAATGTTTCTGTATGTCACAATTATTTCCCAAGCCATTCTGTCTTTATGTGTTCCGGTGGGATTATAACTCTCATCTTTTAACCAAACACTAGAAAAACCGGGGACTTTTATTTTGTAAGTTGGTGTTGCAGGAAATTTTGGATTTTCCGGTGGAAATTCTGGCTTATTAGGATCATTTTCAGAAGCAATTTTTATTGAGCCAAGTATTTTTTCCTCTTTGTTGGTTAAAGCCATGTTAACACCTATTTTATTTCAGTATATTTTCCTTTATTGTTATGTATAATGTTTGTCAGGTTTTCTAGGTTGTTTGAGCAAATTATGGTTTTAAGACCACTTCTTTTTATTATTAATAACGAAAATAAATCTAAAAAAACATGGGTCCCTGCTTTTCTTTTATCTGCAAGGGATGCTATCTCTATTGCGTGGTCTATCTTTACATTCTTCAAAAATTGGGCATCTTTGTACTTGCGTGGATCTTTTGTAAATACCCCCTCTACGTTTGTGATGTTGTAAAAAGGAGCATTAAATTTTTCAGCAAGCAGCACACCTGTAGAATCAGTTGTTATACCGGGAAAGATTCCGCCAGTAACAAAAGATTCGGGGAAGTTTTCCAAAGCGTCTAAACCCATTTGAATACACGGAAGCCCGAAAATATTAGCAATATATTGTGCATTTTCATAGGTGGCTTTTATTCCGATAACATCATTTTCGAAATTATTTTTTGTGCCAGACTTAGCTATCTTGTCTCTTGCTTTTTTTCCGCCACCAACCACAATTATTTTCCTGCCTTCTATACTCTTCAAAAAATGACGAAACTGGATAATATATTCATTATTATATTCTCCTTTTTCATTTAGAATTACAGACCCACCTAAAGAAAACACATAAACCATAACACACACCTAGTTTAATATGAATATACTTATATTTAAAATTGTTGCAAACACAATCCATGCAAAATATGGACTTAAAAGATACGTTGACATTCTGCTTACTTTGTAGAAATATATCATATTTACTAATACAACGATATCCAATATGATTATCCAAATAAGACCCAAAAGTGGAGACTTCAGAGTAAAGAAAAAGAAACTCCAAAGAACATTACAAATAAGCTGGATTGAAAATATCATCAGCAATTTTTTGTAATGGACGCTGTTTTTTACCAAAATTATGTATAAAGAAACGCCCATTAATATATACAATATTGTCCAAACAATAGGAAATATGATATTAGCCGGAGTAAAACTTGGCTTAACTAAGGTTGGATACCAGGCGTTTATTGAAAAAGAATTTAAAACGCTACCTAAATAGCCTGCAAACAGGCACAAAATTAAACTAAATGACAACTTCCTATAGTCCATACAACCACCCTATAAGGGTATAAAAAGATTTCTACGTCATATAAAATATACTTAAAATATTTATATAGTGATAGTATGGCAGGTACAAACAAAAAATATGAACAGGTAGAAAAAGAGATCTTTAAGAATAAAATAAAGAAACTAGAAAAAATAAAAGGTCGACATACGGAACTTATATCTTTATATGTTCCATTTGGCACAGACCGAGGCACAGTAATGTCACAATTAATGCAAGAAGTTAACCAGGCATCAAACATCAAAAGCCCAACTACAAGAAAAAATGTGCAAGCCGCACTAAGAAAAATTGCAGAATACCTGAGATTAATAGACTTTAAGCTTCCTGATAATGGTGTAGTTGTTTTTTGCGGGAATATAAGCGAACGAGAAGGCAGACCAGATATACAGCTTTTCCATGTTACCCCAATAAGAAAATTAAATATGAAAACCTATCGGTGTGATTCTGAGTTTTTAATTGACCCTTTAAAAGAAATGTTAACTCCAGACAAATCATATTTAATTATTGCAATAGATAACAGAGAATCAACAACCGCTGTTTTAGAAGGCAAAAAATACAGGATAATTGATAAAGCACATTCTACAGTTCCAGGAAAAATAAAGGCTGGAGGACAGTCAGCACACAGATATGAGCACTTAAGACTAGATGCTGCAAATGATTTCTATCACAGGGTTGCTGAGCACATAAATAAAGAGATTATGCCTTACATTGACAAAATTGAGGGGGTTGTTCTTGGCGGGCCTGGATCAACAAAAAAAGATTTTTTTGAAAAAGAATACTTAGATTATAGGATCAGAGACAAAACGATCGGGTTCCTAGATGTTACATACACTGATGAATCAGGAATAAGAGAGATTATAGATGCTGCACAAGATTTACTAAAAGAAACAGAAATAGTAATTGAAAAACAGGCAATTGCAGAATTTTTTAAAGCAGCAATAAAATCAAGTTTGGCGGCATATGGCTTTGACGATGTAATTTCTGCATTAAAAACTAATAGAGCAAATAAAGTGTTAGTTTCAGAGGGATTAAATAAAGAAATAAAAATTGCGGAATGTTTGACTTGTAAAAAAACAAAGATTTTATTTGATGAAAAAGATAGCAAAAAATGTGAATGTACTGGCGATTTAGAAGAAATTGAAACATTATCTCTTGCAGAATATATTACAGAATTATCTGAAAAAAATAATACAGAAGTAATTATAATTTCAACAGACACGGACGAAGGTGAGCAATTCCTTAACGCTTTTGGTGGTATTGGTGCAATTCTCAGATATTAAACTAATTGCTTTTGATTTTGATGGAACAATTGCAAAGACCACAAAATATGCAAAAGCAGTTTTTGAAAAATATGTTGGTCAAGAAATAGATGCAAAAAAGTATTTTGGGCCGCCAACAAAAGTAGTTATTACTAATTTGATAAAAAACTATAAATTAAAAATAAGTTCAGAAGAATTCTATAAATCTTGGAATAAAAATTATATTAACTTTATTTCTAAAAAGAAAATTATTACTAAATCCACAATAAATACAATAAAAAAACTTAAAAAAGATGGTTACATTTTAGCAATTATTACTAGCAGCAGCAGAAAAAAGCTAAACATTTTACTTTCAAAAGAAATTGAAAAAAGTTTAGATATAATTATTGGAAGCGAAGATTACAAAAACGGCAAACCACACCCTGAAGCGCTACAAAAGCTAATGAAAAAATACAAAGTAAAAAAGAATAAATGTATATACATAGGAGACAATATTATTGACATGTACTTCGCAAAAAACGCAGGAATTCGAGGAATTGGAAAGATAGATTTTCTATATGGCAAGAAAGATTTAGAAAAGGCGGGGGCGATAACAACAATAAAAACTATTAAAGATTTATTGAAACTATTGTAATATGTCAACTACCCCGCATTGAAAATGCTGAGCTTGTAACTATGCTTGTTCGCAGTTCATCTTTGAGAGATGCTTTGAATTCATCGCATGTTATGATTGGTTGGTTGACATTCAACCTGCTTGCTCTGCCTTTGGCAAGACAAGCGATGTTTCGTGAAGCATTGAGGTCAGCATGAAGAGTAAAACCACAAACAGAACATTTGAAGAGCCTGCCTTTTCTATTAGCTCTGCGAATGTCGCCACACCTATTACAGGCTTAACTTGTATAGTGACTATTGACAAGAACGACTGTCTTGCCAAAGCAGTTCAGCCTTGTATTGAATGAATCCCAAGAGTTGTCTTGGACTCCAACTTCCAATAAGGCTTCTAGTTTTCTTTCTCGTCTTTTTTTTTCTCTTCATTTTGCTTGTCTTCAATTCTTCAAGAGCGATAGTACCGCAATCTTTGTTAACGATTGCTTTAGAGATGCAATGATTTACATCAGCGACGAACCGTCTCTCTCGCCCCGCTATTTTAGACAAGTGTCTTTTTGCGGAGTGAGTGCCTGCTCGCTGAAGGCAACTCTTCAAATACTTGTATCTCCCTTTTACTTCACGAAGTTTTCTGCTGTTAAAAAAAGTGTTATCGGAAGTGACAGCAGGATGATAAACCCCCCTATCAATCCCAACGATTTTTTTAACCGCCAGTTTGTTTGGTGTTTTTATCTCGGCAATGATGTCGAGAAAGATTCTTCTTTTTTTGGTTCTGATTCTCCCAGATTCAGAAGTTTTGAAATCATATTTTTGGAAGTAAGGCGGGATTTTGACAGCATACTTTTGTCTTCCATTGATTGTGCTAATGCTGGCTATTTTGGAATCTGGAAAAAACTTGAAAGTGTTGTGGTTAAGTCTGATAGAACTATCTTGTTTTTTAGTGGGCTTAATCTTGAGTTTG
>CAZMCX010000022.1:0-10220 GCA_964565125.1 uncultured archaeon | reverse complement strand
AAAACAATTCAAGAAAGTGTCGGTTAAGATAAGAAAAAAAGAAAAAGATGCGGATTATGATTATAAAAAATTGTATTCTGATAGACTAATTACTTTAAGAAAGAAAAAAGCAAGTGTTGTTAAATTGGCTAAGCCAACAAACCCAGTAAGAGCAAGAGAACTTGGTTACAAGGCAAAACAAGGGGTAATTGTGGCCATGGTAAAAATAAGAAAAGGAACAGGTGCTTTTTCTAGAGTAAATAAAGGGAGAAAGCCAAAGAGAACAGGATACTTAAAATTAACAAGAAAAGTTTCAATCCAGAAGATGGCTGAGCAGAGAGCAGGCACAAAATTTAGTAACTGCGAAGTTTTGAATAGCTATTGGGTTGGAGAAGATGGTAAGGATAAATACTACGAAGTTATTTTACTAGAAAAATCACACCCGGTAATATTGGCAGACAAGAATTATGCTGGTGTAGTTGCTCAGACAAGAAGAGTATTTAGAGGATTGACTTCTGCAGGGAAGAAAGGAAGAGGATTAATAGACAAAGGCAAAGGATCCGAGAAGAATAGACCATCTATAAGAGCAAAAGGAAGAAAGGCAAAATAGGAATCTAGGTCCCTATTACTTTCTAATAATTATTACTTTCTAATTCTTCTATTTATTATTTACAAAGATTTTTAATATTCTTATTATTTATATGCCTTTAGAACATAAACTCTGGAAAAACCTTGAAGAAGTAAAATCTTTGAATATTGGTGGCCTACCTGTTGAACATCATATTAGTAATGAGAAAGATTGCCATTTTATAATTTCTGTACTCAAATATTATAATTTTACATTATTGGATCTAAATTCCATGATTCAAGAATTTGGTTCAGAAATAGTTTCCTTAAAAAAAGGAAGCTTTTTGTAAATAGTTTCCTTAAAAAAAGGAAACCTTTAAATATTCGTACCGTAGTATATATG
Organism: uncultured archaeon; assembly: GCA_964565125.1. Lineage (GTDB taxonomy): Archaea > Iainarchaeota > Iainarchaeia > Iainarchaeales > 0-14-0-20-30-16 > JAQTTP01. Next base: position 9,271 of record CAZMCX010000022.1, on the reverse strand, counting down.
TTATATGGTTGAAAAGTCTGTCATAAAAACTGTGCTTTTAGAAGGTTTTCCAGAGAAAAAACTAGTGAAAAGAGATAAAAAACTAGTAGATGTTGGAAAAATTTATTCAATAATAGGCCCAAGAAGATCAGGAAAAACTTATTTTTTGTTCGAAATAATTTATTCTCTTCTTAAGAAAAAGATAGATAAAACCCAAATACTTTACCTTAATTTTGAAGATGAAAGATTAAGAGATCTGAATGTTGATGATTTACAAAAAATATTAGATTCATATTATGAACTTTATCCACATAATACCTCAAAAAAAGTATATTGTTTTTTTGATGAAATACAGAATGTTCCCTATTGGCAGAAATTCGTGAGGCGACTTTATTCTACAGAAAATTATGAAATATATATTACTAGAAGTTCTGCTAAGTTACTTAGTAAAGAAATAGCTACTGAACTAAGAGGTAGAACTTGGGATTATAATATGTTCCCATTTAGTTTTAAGGAATATCTTGACGCTTTGGAGATTTCTGTTGATAATAAAATTACTCATTCTAAAGAACGCTATACTTTAAAAAATCATTTTGACAGGTACCTCAAAATAGGCGGATTTCCAGAAGTAATAAAACAAGATGATTATTCAAGAGCGAGGATTTTGCAAAATTATTTTGATGTAGTATTATTTAGGGATTTAATAGAGCGTTATAATTTGCCACAGCCGGATCTTGTAAAAAATACCTTGTATTATTTGCTAAATAATTTTTCAAGATTTTTTTCAGTTAATAAATATTATAATTTTTTGAAAAGTCAAGGTAGAAAAGTAACAAAAGATCCTCTTTATGATCTTATAAATTATATTGAAACTACAATGTATTTTTTCTTTGTCCCACTATATACTGACTCAGAAAAAAAAAGAGTAGTGAATCCAAAAAAAATATATATTGTTGATAATGGTTTAGTTAATGCTTTATTAAATAAAGAGGCACAAGAGAAAGGTTGGTATTATGAAAACCAAGTTTTTTTGGAGCTTAAGAGAAGAGAATATGATTTATTTTATTATTCTGGGGAAAAAGAATGTGATTTTATTGCGATAAAACACAATGAAAAAAAAGCAATACAAGTAACATTAAGTCCAGAACTGGATCGAGAAAAGATAGGCCTTTTAGATGCCATGGATAAGTTAAATTTAAAAGAGGGTTTAATAATAACTGATGATATAGAAAAAGTAGAAACAGTTAAAGGAAAGAAAATAAAATATGTTCCACTGTGGCTTTGGTTATTGGAGTAATGATTTTTATGTATGATTTTATTGGCTTTGAACTCAAGGGCAAGCTTGGCAAGGAAAAAGAAAGCCAAATAATTTTTCTCACAGAAGTATATTCTAAAGACGTGAATAACAAAAAACACTGTCTTGTTGTTGATGTCTCAAAAAACAAAAATGAATTCAAGAAAACTGGGAATTATGGCTGTTATGTTGGGGCAAGAGTAAGCTCTCTAAAAGATGTGTTTTTTTGCTTAGACAAAAAATTGGATTTTATAATAAACCCTTTTAACTACAAAACAAAATTCTTTGATAATTCAACAATAACAGTTATGAAACAAAGGGGGCTCTGCCCTCTGGTTTTTATTGATGAATACCTGAATTTGAGTAGAGGCCAGCAAATAGGGTTCTTAAAGAACGCTTTTTTGCTTGTGGATCTTGCAAAGAAACAATCAATACCTGTGTTTATTGCTTCGGGTGCAAAAGAGCCTTGGCAGGTAATTTATAATAATGAATTTTTGTATCCTTTATTTAATATAAAAATAGAGCAAGCAAATAATTTTTTTAATATTTTAGAAAGAAAGTGATCCTTCATGAAGAGAAAATTGAATCCCTTGCCGTTGTCATTAAGAGAGAAGAAAAGATACCTTTTGTTTTCTATGAATAAAGTAGAGAATTTTGAAAATATAATTAACAGTTATGTAAGGTCTTTTTTTGGAACTTATTTTATGGCGCAAATGGAATTTAGAATTTTGAAAAGTGCAGAAAAAAAGAAAAGAATTTATTTTGTTGTAAAAGCATCAAGAGATGAATTTGAAAAAATAATTGCTGCTTTAGAACTATTTAAGAAATCTAATGAAATCATGTTGGATATAAAATTAGAAAAAGTTAGTGGAACTATAAAGACAATTAATGATGTTTTGTTGGGTGAATAAAATGATCCAAAGAAAAAAAGTTGGTATTGCTTTAGGCGGCGGGGCATCAAAAGGTTTTGCACATATTGGTGTTTTACAAGTCTTTGAAGAAGAAGGAATACCAATAGATTATATTTGTGGTACCTCTATTGGGTCTTTGATTGGGGGTCATTATGCTTTATACAAAGATATAGACCACCTAAAATCAGACGCATTTTCTTTTTTGAAAGAAAATAATTTAGATATATTTAATTTATTAAAACCTGGGTACAAAAAAACATTAAAAAATATCCAGTTTTTTTTGGAATCTGTGTACAAGTCCAATAGATTTTCAGATACGAAAATACCACTTTCTTGTACTGCAGTTAATATCGAAAATGGGGCTTTATTAGATATAGATTATGGGCGGCTTATTGATGCTATTTTTGCAAGCATGAGTATTCCAGGATTATTTCCTGCAAGGTTTTTTTGGGGCTCTTGGTTAGTAGATGGGGGTGTTCTAAATAATCTTCCTGTAGATATTGTTGCAAAAAAAGGCTACAATGTTGTTATTGGTAGTGATTTAGGGAATATAGAAGCCCTAAAAAATATTGAAGCAAAGCCAACAAGAATAGATGCCCTAAAAAGATCTTTTATTATTATGTCGGATGATTTGACTTCAAGAATAAAGAAATCTGTGCATGATGCAATAATTATAAATCCAAAAATAGTGGTTTCTTCAATGAGATTTGATTACGCGTTATCAAAAAAACAAATTATTGAGGGCGAAAAAGCAGCAAGAGCAAAAGTAGACGAAATTAAACAGAGGTTAAAGTGATTTCTTTGCAGAAAAAAATGAATATTTTTGAAAAAATAAGGCATTATGCACATAACAACGGAAAAAGCAAAAAATCCTTAACTATTTTTTCAAAGATTTTTGTATTCCTAATTTCATTTTTGTTTGCATTTTTGGTTTTGTATTTTATTTTTGAATATTTTAATTTGTATTATTATGTCTCTTTGTTTTTTTCTTACTTGGTTTATAATTTTTTTAGTGCAAGTTTTCAAAATGTTACTTTGGTTGGAACAACAGTGGATTTTTCCACTTTTCAAATAAATATTACTGATGTTTGCTCAGGGGCATACGAATTGATTGTGTTTATTTCATTGATTTTTGCTTGCTTTGAAATCAAATTGTGGAAAAGAGCAGTTGGAATTTTGGGGTATATTCTTGCCTTTGTGATTTTTAATCTTGTAAGAATTGTAATAGTAATCTATTCTTTAGGAATTCTTGATCTGATGTCTGTAGATATCTTACATACTGTTTTGTTTAAGTTTGGATTTTGGATATTTACTTTATTATTTTTTGTATATTTTTTAATCTTTGCAGAATAGGTAGGGGTCCAAGTGGTTCCGAGTTTTTCTTTGCCGTGATGTTTTTTTGTCTTTAGTTTATCTTCTTTTTTATATTTTGTTGCCTAACTAATGCTGTCTTTGTCTTACTAAATTATGCCAACCAAATTCCTAAGTGGAATACCGCAATAATTAAAACTATTTTTAGAAGTTGATATTTATTGAAAATTAGCATAAGAAAATTGAATAACTTTAATGGAATTATTATAATTGTATTCGCCAGAAATAACGGAATTTGTAGAAGGAAATGGCTCTTTGCAATACCTTTGTAGATTGAAACTATTTTTGAGTCTACATTTTGGATATCTTTCTTGCTTGGAACTGATTGAAAGATAATTGTGATTGCCAGCCATAAAATTATTGCAAAAAAATAAAACTCTGGATAAAATTTTACTGCATACCAAATACCAAGAGTGGCAATTAAATTGCTTAATAAAAATGGGGCAATAGCAATAATTATTGTTTTCCAGTTATGCACATCCTGGTGCTGTACATATGATTCTTTTAATCCAAATTTTATTTTTGTTACTTTTACACCCAATAATATGCAGGCTAGAAAGTGTGTGAACTCATGAATTATTACTCCAGGGTAAAATAATAACTCTAAAATCATTTTTGTATCACTTATTTAGCCTAAATAACGTTTTCTTTTTTCAATTTCATTTATTTTGTTTTCGATTTCGTGCTTCGTATTTTTTAAATATCCTTCAAGAATGTAGTTCCAGGTTTCTTCTGAAAAATCAGCAAGAATCGTTCCTTTTAGTACAGTTAAATCTGTTGCATAATCTTCGAGCTTTGCAGAAATACTGGACAACCCAAAATCTAAAAATATTGGTTTTTTGTCTCCATAAAAAATATTTTGTGCTGTTAGATCCCCATGAATTATATTGTGGTTGTGGAGTTTTGCAATTTCTTTTCCAACTAAAATAAGTTTTTCTTTGTCTTTAGAATATTTTCTTAAAGGATTTCCCTTAATGTAAGATAAGTATAAAGTGTAATTTTCTAGATCTTCTTTTATTACTTCTGGGCAAGCAATTCCTGCTTTTTTAACCTTTCTTAAAATACTTGCTTCTGCCTTGGTTCTTTGTTTTAGGATTTTGTTATTTAGGTTTGGATGTCGATATTTTTTTACAATTCGTTGTTTGATTATTATGCCTTTGTCTAAAAAGACCTTTGCCTCTGCCCCTTCGTAAATTAGTTTCATACTAATTAGTTTGGGCATAAAATATATAAAATGTCGTTGTGCTTAATTAGGTCGTTTTCTAGATTTTCAATTGGTTCTTGCATAATTTCGTAATAACTTTTTAGTTTTTCTTTATTTGATTCCAGGTCTGCTTTTATTGCTTTTAATTTTAATTTTCCATTGTCTGTTAAAGTTTTTAGTTGTTGTGCTTCAAGCCCACAGTTTATGGAAAGTAAATTTGGGGTGTCTGCGATGTATTTCATGGCGTTTTTGTTAACTAAATAGTACTCCCAATATCCAGTTTCAATATCTATTGCTTTTGAGATTTCGCTACCTTTAGAACCTTGTTCTTTGAGTAGATATGCTTTGTATTCATTAATTTGTGTTTCGTTTGCATAATCAGTTATATTGAATTTTTCCCTACTTTTTTCTATAAAATAGGCAGAATCAGCCATGAAATTTGTGTAATAAAAATATCCGCCAATAATTATTGCAATAATAACTACTAAAATAAGAATCTTTTTTCCCATATGACCCACTAAGAAATATATTGCGGTAGAATATATAAACATTACCATATAATATAATTAAAAGACTCTAATTTTTTTTAGATTCTATTTTGAATTTCAAAAAGGAGGATGGTGAGAGTCATGGCAAGAATGCACTCAAAATCAAAAGGAAAATCAGGCTCAACCAAACCCGACGTAAAAGATAAACCAGATTGGGTAAAGTTGAAACCGAAAGAAATAGAAGATTTAGTTGTATCATTTGCGAAGGAAGGAATGTCTCCTTCGGTGATTGGTATAACCTTAAGAGATCAATATGGTATTCCCTCTGCAGATATTGTTGCAGGGAAGACAATAACACAAATTTTAAAGGATAATAAACTGCAACCAGGGCTTCCAGAAGATTTAGGGAATCTAATTAGATCCGCAGTTAAACTTTTGAAGCACTTAGAACTTAATAAAAAGGATAGAACTGCTAAAAGAGGTCATCAATTGACAGTTTCTAAGATTAGAAGATTAGCGATTTATTATAAAGGAAAGAAATTGTTGCCAATGGATTGGAAATATAGTGATGAAAAGGCAGCATTATTGGTTAGGTGATAGTTATGGCTGCTACTAGTAAACAACAAAGAGTTGTGGTTGATAAGTGGAAGAAAAAAAAGGAATATACAATTATGGCGCCAAAATTAGTTGGTAATGTTGAAATAGGCCATACAGTATCCGATAAAGATGAAAAAGTAATTGGAAGAGTTACTAAAGCAAACTTGGGACAACTTACAAACCAATTTCAGAAGAAAAAATACGATGTTTACTTCAGAGTAAATAATATACAAGCCTCAAATGCATATACGGAAATGTTTGCATTAGAAATGAAAGGAAACTTTTCAAGAAGGCTTATTGGACGAAGATGCAATAAATTGGATATTGTTCAATTTTTAGATACCAAAGATGGTCAGAGACTAAAAGTAAAATCTTTGTGTGTTACAAGAAGAAAAGTTGAAAAAATAAAAGTAAAAGATATTTCAAAAGAACTGAGAAAGCAGATCGGAATGATTGTTTCAAAAAATAGTAGTGATGATGTGTTTGACTTAGTTATGAACAAAGATGTAGAAAAAGACCTTATTTCGAAAGTAAAAAATATTGCGGAAATAAGAGGATGTGCAATATTGCTTTTGAAGAAGGTAAACAAGAAGAAGTAAATTCCCTTGTGGGAATTTAATTTTCCTTTTTTTTATTTATGAGGTGGTCCTATGGCTCCGGAAATAAATGAACTTGTAGATATTTTAAATATGTTACTTTCGGACTATTCAATCCCGAGAAACATAAAAAGTGTTTTGGAAGACACAAAAAAAGTCGTTGAAGGGAAAGAATTAGAGATTGTTGCTCTTTCTGATGTTGTTTACAAATTGCAAGATGTTTGTGAAGATATAAACTTGCCTATTTCTGTGAAACCAGATTTGTGGATGCTTTTAAGTAAACTCGAAGGCTTAAAAGAAATCAAGAAAAAGAAGAAATAATATATACCTGGTTTGCTTCTTTCTATAATGCATAATGGATATCTCCTGCCAAGCCAATATGTTGACCAAATAATTAATAGTACTGATTATTGTGCTGAATTTTTAAGGGTGCCGATTGGGCTTAGGGGGGTAGTGCTTTTATCTTTGCCCAATACAATTCAAAAACAAATTTTTAAAAAAATCTCAGACGAAAAATTAATTGATTTATTAAGGTATCCTGATCCAGACGATATTACTGATATAATTCAAGGATTATCTTTTTTTAGACGTAAAAAAATACTTTCTAAGCTGGAGGATAGCATGGCAAAGAAAGTGGCGGATCTTTTAGAATATCCCCCAGACACCGCGGCTGGTTTGATGGATCTGAATTATGTATTGGTGGATTTAGGAATTGAATTTAAAGATGTTCTAACAGTTGTTGAAAAACATAAAAAGAAAACTGGAAAAGACCCAATAGTTTTGGTTCAGAAAGACGGACTTTTTGTGGGTGAGATACCAGTTTCAGCATTTATTCACGGTAGTTTTGATAATGTTGTAGACAATTATGTTATAAAAGTACCAACTATTTTTTATCATGAAAAACAATCAAGAGTTATAAAATTATTTGAACATAATAAACACAATAAAGTAATTGTTTTGGACAAAGGCAAAGCAATTATTGGAATTATTTATTCTGATGATGTTTTTAGGTTATTAAAAAAACAGAGGGCACAAGATTTGTATGGCTTTGCAGGGTTAAGGCAAGAAGAAGATATTTTTGATAAATTTTATGTAAAAATAAAGAATAGGGCTGTATGGCTAATACTTAATTTATTTACTGCATTCCTTGCTTCTTTTGTTGTGGTGTTATTTAGAGATGTAATTTCTGCGCTTGTTGTTCTTGCTGCTTATATGCCAATAATTGCAGGGATGGGTGGAAATGCCGGGACTCAGACTCTTGCTGTAACAGTTAGAGGTCTTGTTTTACACAATATAGAAAAAAAAGCATTTTTCAAAATCTATTTCAATGAACTTTTTGCAGCTTTTTTTAATGGGCTGGTAGTTGGAATTGTTGCAGTGATATTGGCTTATTTATTAGGGGCAAGTCTTGTCTTTGGCCTTGTTGTGGCAGTGTCGGTTTTGTTGAATTTAATGGTTGCAGTTAGCGCAGGTTTCTTTGTTCCTTTATTCCTTAAGCATATTGGAAAGGATCCAGCAACAGGATCAAGCATATTTATAACTACTGCAACAGATGTTTGTGGATTCTTTATATTTTTAGGATTAGCAAGTATAATTTTCTTGTAACACTTTATTCTTCTTTTTGCATTTGTTTTACAAGCTTTTTAACATTCTTTGTGTTGTTCATAAATCCACCACGGAAAATAACAACTACGAAAATTAAAACAATTAAAACTATTGCGCCAATTGTTATGCTTCTATTCTCTAGAGCAAATAATGCTGTTGGTTTGGAATTTGATAATGTACTAGTAGAGCCAATAGGTATTATTGAGGTATTAACATCTTCTGTATTTTCATTGGAATTAACTACTATGCCTGTGTTTAAGTCCTTACTATAATCTAAGCCTGCAGTAGGTACGCCAGTAGGATTGTCAACATTTGGTCCTGTTTCATCATTTGTATTGGTTTGAGTTGTCTTTGTTTCTGGCATTACTTTTTGCTCGTAATCGTCCCTAAATAGAACTAACTCCTTGCCTAAGAAATATTCCTTGTTTGTGTGGGAATCTCTCAGGAAAACTGAGATTTCTGTGTCTTTACAATAACCTACTTCTGTATTGTAATCTACCACAAAAAAGAAATCCTTTATTGTATTGCTTGGGATGTTTGTTATCATTGGAATGTACTTTACAACAAAGCAATTTTCATCATTTTCAAAAATCGGAAAAAAGTCTGAGTTTGCACCTGTGTTTTTTACACTAAATATTACCTTTTCTGAAGGGAAATTCTTTCCTATTGCTAAGGTTGTATAATTCCAATAAACTACCTCAAGATTCGGGGTCGAGTTATTTGTGTTTGAACTGAAAGAGTATTTGCTATCTTTTTCGGTTACTTTTACTATAATTTCTTTTTCGAAATCTTTGTTCTTGAAGCCATTATTTGCATTTATTTTTACTAAGATTTTATGCTCTCTCAGTTCTGTGTTATTTGGAATTTGTAGGTTTAGAACCTTAGAATATGAAAAATTTGTGTTATCTGTGTATGTTGGGCTTGTGACTTCCAAATCACTTTCAAAGCCATAATTTAGCTTTAGTTTGTAATAGGAGTCTATGTTTATGCCAAGTTTAATAATTGAAAAAGAGCCTTGCCGTAGGCTTAGATACTCTGCTTCAGGAAGGATCTCTATTGAAAAGTCTTCATTTTGTGCTTTAATTTGCTTCTCCATATCAAAAGTGGAGTAAGAATAAGAATTTGCTATTAGTACGAAAAGTATAATTGTCCCTATGATACAAAAGATAATCTTTTTACTCATGTTAACTTGTTAACTCAAACAATATATAAACATATCTTTTATA
>CAZMCX010000021.1:0-10259 GCA_964565125.1 uncultured archaeon | reverse complement strand
TAACTATAAGTTTGATGCTATTATTGGGATTGCTTCAGGCGGATTAATTCCAACTACTTATTTAAGTAAAATTCTTGGAATAAAAAAAATCGGTTTATTTTGTGCAAAATCTTATTGTGATCAAAAGCAATGTACTCTGCAAGTAATTTCTAAGCCACAAATTAATTTAGAGGGCGAGAATGTTTTGCTTGTGGATGATTTAGTTGACAGTGGAGTAACTATTAATTGTATAAAAAAACTGCTTTTTAATGAATACAAAGTAAAGGCTGTAAAAGTGGCAGTATATTTGGTTAACAAACAGAATTGTAAAGAATACCCTGATTTTTATATAAAAGAAAATAAGGGTTGGATTATATTTCCTTGGGAAAAAACAGAAAATTAATTTCTTCCACGCTTTTTCTTAGGATCAAATCCAGTTAGTCTATCTATTACTCTGGCCGTTCTATCATGCCAATCATCTCTAAGGCCGCTAGCAGTTGGTTCTTCTTTATCTCCTTTATAGATGAATCCCATTGCCTTATCTATTGGACCTCTTTCGTCTTCTTGTTCTCTTAGTTGGCGTGGTCTTCTGCTATAAGGGCTTTCTCTTCTTGGTTGTTCTCTTGGTCTTGTGCCTGCAATTGGTCGGCCAGTATTAAGAATTCTTTTACTTGGATCTCTTGGATCTGGAGTCCCTGGAGATTTAAAAAATCCTCCTCCTCCACCTTTCCTATTATTAAAATCTCTAATTAAACCAGCAACCTTTGCTCTTACTGCTGGATTTGCAATTAGTCCTAAAATAATTCCTGCTACATGGTGGTTTGCCAAATATAAACCCATAAGTGGTAACACACCGAATTGCTCTATTTTTGATAGATCTCTTACATCTCCAAGATGTGCTCTGTTTGCATCATTTTCAATAATGCCTTTGAAAAATCCTCTTCTTCTTGCATTTCTTGCAACTTGTAAATATGAGTAAAGTACAATTAGCTCTGCAAGCGGAACTAAAATATAATGTCTATTTAAGTTTTCTGCGGCGCCCATAATTAGTCCCCAAACTCCTTCTGGTATTGATGATGCATCTTCAACCAAGCCCATTTTCTTGATTTCAGGGCCTGACGCAATTCTTGTTTTTCCAGATGGATCTATTTCTTTTAATTCTGCATTGATTCTAGTGGCAAGTTCTTGTGCTTCTTTTTGGGTCATGTTTCCGCTTTCAAATCTTTTTAGCATTCTTAATGTTGTTTCTTCAATTCTTTTTTCTACTTTGTCTTGTCCTGCTTTTTTTGCTCTTTCTAAGGAAAATCTGAATTCTTCTCTTACTCTTTCTTCAGGAGTAATAAAATCACGCATTTCTCTTCTTTCAGTGGTATCTATTCTTAGTTCATGTTTTGTTGGCTCTAAATGCCTTGGTCTTGCATTTGCGTGTCGTTCACTTAATCCTGGTCCAAGTGCAGCAAGTGCAGCACCAGCAACAACAGCTCTTCTTAATCCTCTAGACGGTCCTCTAATCATAAATATTACCTCTTTTTATGTTCCTGTTTGATATTTTGCGAGTTTATCGAGCATAAATTCAAACTTGATCATAAATATTACCTCTTTTTTCTTCATAAATAGATAAGTATCTTTTATATTTAATTATTTCTAAAGAATCACTCATTTAGGAATTTGTCAACTTGCTTACAAATGTGGCTTCTACTTTGTAAACCTGTTGTAAGTTTTTATTCTTTTAAAAACTTATCAACTTGCTTTTTGGCTTTCTCTCTTTCTTTTGAATGTACTTTTAAGAATGACGAAATCTTTTCTATTGCTATTGCTTTCATTTCTCCTGAAAGCAAAGCCCCGCTTTTGTAATCATTGTATATTTTTGCTAGCTTTTTATCATCTTCTTCTAAGTATGTCAAATATTGATAAGAAACATCAATATCTGGGTTCCCGCCCTTCTTTCTGTGTTCTTCTAAAGTTGGCTGTCCACCAGAGAATGCATATTTGTTAATGATTTTTTTGATATTTTCCGGATCCTCGTTTAATGCTATGTGGCTTGTAGGGTCTGAAGAAGACATTTTTCCGCCATTTAATCCAGGCAAGAATCTATGATAAGTTGAGCTTATTTGGATAAAATTATTTGTCTTTATTCTTTGTGAAATATCTCTTGCTAACCTTATATGTGGGTCTTGGTCAGAACCAACAGGAATAATAGTTGGAATTGGACCTTCAAATTCATTTAATTGTGGATGTAGCATATCAGATGCTTGTAATAGTGATGAGGCCATTTTTCCAGGACTTATTTCTCCATATACTGCTCTGAATTCATTAAAGGTTGCATGCCTTGCCAATCTATTTGCTAATGTATAGTAAGCAGATGCTTTTTTTCCATCCTTGCTTCTTTGGCTTTGGAAATAGAAATCACAATTCTTTGGCTTTAAACCCAATGCAATATAATTTATTAGATATTGGTCAATAGCGATTTTTCTGAGTTCTTCTAAGTTTGTGTTTCTTGAATTATAAGCTTCTGTGTCTGCTACTGCAATGTATACTTTTGCACCTAAGTTTTGGTAAAGAATCATTTGATCTGCTAATAGCTTGTGGCCAAAATGCATATTTCCGGAGGGCATTAGTCCAGTCATCATAACAAAAGGTTTCTTTTTTTCAATACATTCAGAAATCCTTGAAAAGTCTCTATTTGCGAAAATGTATTTTCTTTTGAAAAGGACATTATCTTGTAAAGCTTTTGGGATTTTTTTGAATTCCTCGAGCCCGAATTCTTTAATAAGTTTAGAATAATCGATATTGCCTTGCACTTCCCAAGGCGTCACAGTAAAACCATCTTTAGCCATACTTATAATATTAGAATAATTCTTTATATATTTATGTAACTTGCTTTTTGTAGTCTGTGTGTCTTTTATACTTTTTTAACTGCTTTTTTTAGATAATAATAAATACTTTTTGGTATGTTAAAATATTTATGAATACGCAAATAAGTCTTAATCTATCTAACAAGTTATTTAATTTTGCCAAGGCTTACGCAGAAGAAAAAGGATACTCCAATATGCAAGAATTTATCCGTGAGCTAATACGGGAAAAACTATTTGAAAAAGAAGAAGTGTCGGGTTTTTGTACCTCTTTAGCAAGTGAAAAAGCATTATCAAAAAATTGGCTTACAAAGGAGGAAGATGAAGCTTGGGCACATTTAAAAAAGGTGAAGTAGTTTTGTTTCCATTTCCTTATACAAATCAAGGTGGTCAAAAATTAAGGCCTTGTCTTGTCCTGTCTGACGAAATGAGGACAGATATTTTGTTATGTCAGATTACTTCCCCAAATATAGCCAAAGATTCTTATTCTGTAGATCTTGGGCAACATGAAACTGAAAATGGTTCTTTACTTATTGATAGTTATATTCGATCAAATATGCTTTTTACTGCAGATAAATCACAAATTGTAAAAAAACTTTGTCGCATAACAAATGCAAAATATCAACAAGTAGTAAAAAAAATAATAGAAATCATTTCTAAAAAATAAAATCAATAATGTCTTGTGTTACTTATCATTTATATATTTTGCGTAATATATTATATTATTCAAATTTGAATAAGGTGGCACACTCTCACGCCTAAAGGTCTAGGTTTATGTGTGTCAAATAGAAAAATATTTGTGGCCTTTACCCACGCTTTTGTGCGTGGGCTTCGGACGAGAGAGTGTGAATTTTAAAACTTTTTTTAACTGAGAGGTGAATGAATGCAAATTGCAATTTTGCTAGGAATTATTATCGGTGTTTTGACACTAGTTTTTGCTGGTGGACTAACCATGTGGGTTATGAAACAGCCGAGAGGTAACAAGAAAATGATTGAGATTGCAAAAGCAATACAAGATGGTGCATTAGCCTACTTGTATAGACAGTATAAAACGCTTTCAATATTCGTTGTAATATTGGCGATTATAATTGGCTTTTGCTTGAGCTGGTCAATGGCAATCACTTTTGTGATAGGAGTATTTTGCTCTGGATTAGCAGGATACATAGGAATGAATGTTTCTGTTAGGGCAAATGTAAGAACTGCACAAGCCGCAGAAAGCGGACTTAAGAGCGCAGGAAGAGTTGCAATAAGAAGTGGTGCAGTTACAGGGCTGGCTTTAGTTGGTTTGGGCCTTTTAGGAATTAGTATACTATATTTGATATTTGGAAACTTCTATGTAATGTTAGGATTTGGATTTGGTGCAAGTCTAATGAGTTTGTTTGCCAGAGTTGGTGGAGGAATTTACACCAAGGCCGCAGATGTTGGGGCAGACATTGTTGGAAAAGTTGAAGCAGGAATACCAGAAGATGATCCCAGAAATCCAGCAGTTATTGCAGATAATGTTGGAGACAATGTTGGGGATTGTGCAGGAATGGCTGCAGACTTATTTGAGAGTTTTGTAGTAACTATTTTAGCAGCAATGGTATTGGGAATAACATTGGGAATAGAGTTTGCTCTTTTGCCATTAACAATTGCAGCAATATCAACAGTTGCAAATATAATTGGAATTTTGTGCATAAGATTAACAAAAGAAAATAGAATTGTAAAACAGATGTATTATGGGTTATTTGTTGCAGTAGGGTTGGGAATAGTTTTGACATTCTTAACAACATTTTTCCTAACAAAAACACCTATGAACATATTCTGGGCATACGTAGTTGGTGCATTGGCTACTGTGCTAATTGGAATAATAACTGAATATTATACAGATGGAAACTATAGACCTGTAAAAGATATCGCAGAAGCATCAAAAACTGGTGCAGGAACAAATGTAATCCGGGGTTTAGGCCTCGGATTTGCAAGTACGGCCTTACCGATGTTACTTGTTGTAGTGGCAATTGCAGTAAGTTATGCCTTAGGTGGATTCTATGGTATTGCAATAGCGTCTGTAGCAATGCTTTCATTTACAAGTTTAATAATCACTCTGGATGGCTACGGCCCAATAACAGACAACGCTGGCGGAATAGCTGAAATGAGTGGAATGAACGAGAAAGTAAGAAAAGTAACTGATGCATTAGATTCTGCAGGAAACACAACAAAAGCAACAACAAAAGGGTTTGCTATTGCTGGTGCGGCTTTGGGTGCATTGGTATTGTTCACAGCATTTGCCGAAGCAGTTGGAATAACAACAATAAATTTATTGAATCCTGCAGTAACAATCGGATTGTTTATTGGTGCTTTATTGCCATTCGTGTTTAGCTCATTTTTAATGAACGCAGTTGGAAGGGCAGCAATGCAAATTGTTGAAGAGGTAAGAAGGCAGTTCAGAGAGATAAAAGGAATTATGTCTGGTAAAGCAAAGCCAGATTATGCAAAATGTGTTGATATAAGCACAAAAGCAGCACAGAGGGAGCTTTTGATTCCAGGTTTGATTGCTGTATTGAGCCCAATAGTTGTGGGGTTCTTATTTGGAGTTGAGGCTGTTGGTGGGCTTTTGGCTGGTGCAATAGCATCAGGATTTCTTTTAGCAATAATGATGTGTACTGCTGGTGGAGCATGGGATAATGCTAAGAAGACAATTGAGAGTAAAGGGCTTTATGGCGGAAAAGGAAGCGATGTTCATAAGGCTGCAGTTGTTGGTGACACTGTTGGTGATCCATTCAAGGACACAGCAGGGCCTGCATTGAATTCATTGATCAAGGTTCTGAACACAGTAGCCTTAATCTTTGCATCAGTAATCGTAACAATATCACTTGGGCTCTTGTAAGAGCCTAATTCTTTTTCTTCCTTTTTTTATTATTTTTGTGACATAGTTTTTAAGGATAATGATCATATATCCATATTAACCTTTTTTCCATTAGGAAAGAAATCTATAAAGAAGTGTTTTAGAAAGTTGGGTGTTAAAGATGAAATATAATTATGATAATGAAAGTGACATTTTAGGTATAAATAAATCCAAACTTTATAACAGTATTGAACTAATTGATGGTTTTTGGGTTGATTTGGACAAAAAAGGCAGCATAGTAGGTGTTGAAGTGTTAGATGCATCCAAGCTTTTAGCAAAGATGAGCGGGAATAAAATAAATAAGTCATTTTTAGAAAATCTTAAGAACATACAATTTAGTGTAAACAAGTATGGCAATAGTTTTATTTTGCAGATTGCCTTTTTCTCACAAGATAATGATCAATGTAATGTATCTGTACCAGTTTATGATATTGTACCCCAATCTTGTTTAGCTTCTGCATAATATCTTGTTGAATCTAATTTTTCGAGATTTTTTCTTTTTTTATTATTTTTGCAATATTTTTGGATCTATATTTAATCCTTTTGCACTAAGAATATTCTGATACCTATGCTTGTAAGAAAATTTAAACCAAAAGACCTGAAAGAAGTTGCAACTATTTTTAAAGATGGATCAAATAGCCCCCCTTATGACGAAAAATGGACAGACAAATCTGCTACTGAAAAAATCAAGGAGTATTTTAAGAGTGGCATAATTTTTGTTGTAGAGCAAGACAGTAAAGTTGTTGGTTTTGTTACAGGTTTTATTAACACCTATTATGCTGGGAAGGACGGTTTTATTAAAGATATTTTTGTGGATCCAGAATATCAACACAAAGGGTTTGGCAAAGCATTAATATCCGAAATTGAACTGTATTTCAAAAAACAAGGCGTAAACTGCGTAAATCTTAGATCCAATGCCAAAGCCAAAGTAAGTAAGTTCTATTCCAAATTAGGTTTTAAAAAAGGTTCTATTATGATTGGCTGGTATAAGGATATTTAGTTGGTAGTTTGTTTTTAAGGGTTTTGTCATCTAAATTATTTGTATGTTATTATATCATGGTAGCCTTAAAAAATTAACAATTCTAGAAAGCACTATAACTCGTTTCAAATAAAGAAAGATTTAAATAAAGTTAGTTGGTTGATAATTATTGTATATCTAAAATTTTAGATATATACGATAAATATGGTGGCTATAAATATTCTTAATGATAATGATAAAAAAACTTTGACGGAACTTGCAAAAAACTGCCAAATTGCAGAAAAAAGATTAGAAGCTGTAGAGAAATTAACAGATTTGGACGCTTTAACATCTATTGCTTGCCATTCAAAATATAAAGATACAAAAATAAAAGCAATGAATATACTAACATCCAGAGTTAATGAAATAACAACACCATCCATTTTAATGCATGTTGCACTTTATTCTAGAAATAAAAAGGCCAGAAAAGTCGCACTAAAAAAAATAACAAACCCCAAAACTTTAGAACTACTTGCTATATATTCTAAGTATAAAGATGTGAGGCTAAACGTAATTAATAATATTACTGATTTGTGGACTTTAGCTAAGATTGTAATGTATTCTAAATATGAAAATACAAAAAAAGTAGCTTTACACAAACTAGAAATATTAGAAAAGATACAAAATATAAATGATGAACAAAAATTACTTGGTTGTTGGTGGGACGATGATAATGATGATGTTTTGCATGAGGAAATAGGGAATAAACTGGCGTCTATTCTTAGTGAATTAAAAACACAAGATGCGTTATGGACTGTTGCTCAATGTGCTAAAGATGAAAAAAGTAGAAAAATCGCCGTAAACAAAATAACAGACCAGGAATCTTTATCAATGCTCGCGAGAGATTCTAAACCAGATATTAAAAAAATTGCAATAAATATGCTTATATCTAATTTTCAAGAGTCAACAGACTACTTTATTTTATATCTTCTTGCTAAACACTCAAAAGATAAAATGGTTCGAAGAGTTGCCTTAGAAAAACTAATTAATCAACCTGTGAGTTTGATTGATACCGATCATAAAAAATCTCTTTTAAGTGAAATTATTCGTGTATCCAAAGATAAAAATATAAAAATGATTGCAAAAAACGAATTTAAAAAATTAAAATGTAGTGGATGTAGGGTAATAATTTTTAAAGATAACAAAATTTTACTTTTACGTAGAAAAAAATACGGGGAAGAATATTATGTTCTTCCAGGCAGTACAACAAAGCAAGATAAAAATATATGGTATGGCCTTGCTCAAAAGATAAGAAAAGAAACTGGAATTCAGATAAATAATTTTTATTTAATAAAAAAACTGGAAGAGGTTATAAATGATAAAAAACGTCAAGTATATATCTTTTTAGTTAGATCCTATTCTGAAGATTTAGAATTGGGTAGTCTAGAAAAGAATCTACAGCGTAAAGATAACAAGTATTTATTAGAATGGCATCCTTTAGATTCTCTGGACAAATTGTTATTATATCCTGAGGGAATAAAAGAAATAATTGCTAATGTTTATAATAAATTAAAGTGATTAATATGGTTCGTTGTTTTTTAATTGGTGCTGTTGCAGGTAATTAAAAAGCATTATAAAAAGAGCAATCTATTTGTAATATAATGAACTTGTATGTTGATTCCTGCGTATATATTGACTTTTTAGGAATTCCAAAATCAAAATTTGATGAAATAATGTCAAATAAAGCATCAAAGTTCTTTAGTTATTTATTATCAACAAAACATAAATTATTGCTGTCGGGGTGGGTTTTGAAGGAAATAAATAAAGTGTTAAATACTCAAAATATAACTCTGGACTCTTTAAAACCCTTTTTTGTAATTTATGATAAAATGATTGTTGATGTAAAGTATACAGAAGAGGATAAACAAAAAGCCATAACCAGATCTAAAGACAATTTTGATGATGTTTTGCATATTGTCTTGGCAGAAAAAGCTAATGCAGATTATATTATTACTCAAAATGTTATTCATTTCAAAAAGCTGAATTGTAAAATTCCATTATTACGCCCAGAAGAATTTATCTCCCAATCGCTTTAAAGAGTTCTTCTTGAGTTAGTTCTTTTTTTTCTTTAAGCCTATTTTCTTTTGCTTTTTCATGAATGTTTTCTGTTATAGTTTTTAATTTCAAATAGGTTTCATCAGTTGGCCCGTCATATTTTAATTTGCTTATCATTTCATCAAGTAATGCCTGTATAATCTTTCTTTGTTCGTTTATATGTGGGCCAAAGTGTTCTTCTAATATTTTGTGAGTATAATATTCTTCTAATTCTTTTTTGAAATTGTGCATCGCAATTAATTCCCAGATTTGTTTGAAGCTATAGTCTATTTCGTCTTTTACTTCATAGGCCTCCGCATTATTCTCTATGGGTTTTAGCCTTTGTTTGACTGTATCTTCCAAAATTAGAGAATAAATGTTAAAAAATTTGTAGTCTTGTTCATTTTTTGTTAATTCTGAAGCCTTAATGAATAGTAAATCTAAATCAGAATATAGCTCTTGGCTAAATTCTTTTTTGTATAATTTAGCAAGGATTTGCTCTTTTTTTAGGTATAGCTCTTTTTTTTCTTGTCTGTATTGTTGCATTTTTGTTTGCCAGGAGTAATCATTGTGTATATATTTTTGTATTACCTTATCTGCACACTCTTTTACTTTTTGATCTAGGGTAACATTCTCAAGAATTTCTCCAGTTGTTGCCAAGACAGCAATTGCACCATAAATATACCATCCAAAAGGGATTCCTAATTGGCGGTCTTTATTTATATCGTAAGAAATCTTGTGTAATTCCATTTGTGTTGGTCTTTTTCCTTTTTCTTTTTCCCAGTTTTGTGTAATATAGGCATAAATATTTCTTAATAATTTTACCTTTTCGTCTTCTAAGGGTAATCCAAAATAAGTATCGTGTCTATATTTTGTATTTCCTTTTAAGCAATAGTAGGCCCTGTTTCCTGCATGTCTTTTTGTTGCCAAACCAGAGTTAACCATGCTTTCTAAATAGCCTTGCACAGTAATCCAATTTGATTTTTGGCTTTCTGTAATTTCATTTGTTGTTTTTTCCCCTGTTGCAAGTTCATTTATAATACTAGTTAGAAGTTTTCTATCTTTCTCTTCAACCCCCATACCTTAATAATGTAAAAATAAGTATATATATGTTTCTATTTTGTGTTGTGTGCAGGGTTTTTATAACCTTGCTGCAGTGTTAGATAATTTGAATAAAAAAGTTCCAGAAGATCCCAAACAAGTTAATATTAGTCAAACATGGGAATTAGTTAGGTGGGCAAAAGAATTAGGGGTATCTGAAAAAGAACTAATAAGGATAATTAATAAAGTGGACCCCATGGTTGATGATATAAAAAGGGAATTAAGTAAAAGCCAGTAAGATGATAATATAAAGCAAGTAAACAATAGCCAATAGCATTTATAACTATTAATAACCTATAATTTAAAGAATAAGAAGAGAAGTGGTGTATTAATGACTAAGTGGATAACTAAGACTGATTATGTTGCTGGAATTAGATGTCCAACTTGGCTT
>CAZMCX010000020.1:2805-10879 GCA_964565125.1 uncultured archaeon | reverse complement strand
ACGATCGGGTAGCAATAAGGCATGATTCCAAGAAGCTTGCAGAAGAGATTTACAAGATTAAATAGAAACTGAGAGCAGGGAAACAGAACTTAGATAGCTTGGAAAAACCTTTAGTTAGAACGCAAATGGCTATCATTGCCAATAGACAAGGGTTTCTACTGCCAATAGAAACCGTTATAAACTTTAAATCAGGCAGGGGAAGAGAACCGCAATAGTCAGGTTCTCTTTGCTATTTTTTATCTGATTATTTTAAATATTTTTATATATAACAAAAAGCATAGTTGTATTGTGAGATTATATATGGATTCCTGCGTGTATTTGGATTATTTTTGTAGTAGACAGAATAAAGCCGGAAAGGATTTATCTGAACCTGCAAAAAGATTTTTTGCAAAAGTGTTATCAAAAAAGCACCAAGTAATAATTTCAGATTGGGTAATAGATGAACTTGATTATACAAATATCTTTAAGGAAGACAGTATTTTGATTTGCTCTTTAAAGAAGAATAAACAAATTTTGAGTTGTGGTTATTCAGAAGAAGAAGTAACCTTGGCAAAGCAAATCTCTGTTAAATATTATAAAGATGTCTTGCATGTTCTACTTGCGGAAAAAATGCAAGCTGATGTTATTATTACTCGTAACACCCCTCATTTTTATCCAATAAGCAAAAAAATAAAAGTATTAATTCCTGAACATTTTGTTTGTTAATTATTTAAGATTGTAATTCTTTTTTTGTTTGGGTCTGGTTCTAGTCTGTTTATGTTTTGAATATCTATTTTTCTATCTTGATTTAGAAGTTCTTTTATCTTTAGATATTCTTCGTCTTGTGGTTCTTCATCTGGGGGGATTAAGTTTTGTAACTCTGTACCTAAATCAATTGCTTCTTTTTTTTGTTGCTCTATGCCGGGAATAAAATGTTGTTCTAAAATGTTGGTATCGTAAAATTGTTTTAAATCATTTTTATAAATTTGCAATGCAATAAGCTTCCAGAGCGCTTCAAAAGAAAGGATTATCTCTCTTTTATGTATTTGTATTTGTTCTTCCTCTAGTCTTGTTGGAATATCATAAAGCAGGTCGAAGTAAGCCTGTATAATTTCATCTGTATCTTTATCTAATTTTGAAAGTTCTGTTCCTACAATTTCTAACAGATGATCTTTTATTCTTTTAACTGATTTTTTTGTAAATGTGCTTGAGTATAATAATTTTAGAATAAGTTCTTTTTTTAGGTAAGTGGGGTTTTGTTCTTCTGCATAGTGCTTATTTTTTGTTTCATAAGCAAACTGATCTTTTGCAGTTTTTTCAATTATTGGGTTTAATTCTTCCTCTATTTTTTTTGTGATTGTAAACCCTGAATAATCTGCGCTGTGATCAAAAGGAAGGGTTGATACTTCTCCAGATAGGTACCACCCCAAAGGGATCCCCAATTTTAATTTTTTGTTTGTTCTAAAAAGTATTTTTTGTGCTTGTGTCTGGGTGATTGGTTTGTTTTTTATCCTTTCCCACTTTATTTTTATTTGGTAATATATTCCTTTAATTAATTTCTCTTTCTCTAGATCTAAAGGTAGTCCAAAGTAAGTGTCATTTCTCCATGTTGCTCTTTCTTTAACTGTGAAAATTCTTTTTCCGCCTTCTTCTCTTTCTTCTAGTATGTTGGCTGCTTTGAGAGTTTCTAGGTGGTCTCTAACAGATTCCCATGTGGCGGGTATCTCTGTTGCAAGTTCATTTATTGATTTTTCTCCTTGTGACAATGATAACACGATTTTTTTAATTAGTTCAGAAGTACTAGTTTTTCCCATAATGTATTATTTAGTTTACACATGTATATAAATGTTATAGTTATATTATCCTTAAATGCCCATATCATGATAATTTGTTGTCAAGATATAATGATTTAAAGGTAATTATCGGATAAGTATATATTTCTTTTGCTGTCAGTAATATATGTAATATAATTAGGTTATAAAAATGGGCGGCGGTTTTATGTTTCGGTTAAACATAATAGGTTCTTTTGATAGAATAATGGATAAAAACAATTCTAAAATCTCTTTTTCTGAATTAGTTTTCTTTGAGAAGCAGTTAAATTCTGTAGGATATGCCTTTAGAGTTAAGAGATTTAACAATTCTGTGTTTATTGAGTACGAAAAACCCACTCTAAAAGATTTGTTTAAGAGATTCTATGCTTTATTTACCAGGCCTATTTTAGAACTTAAAGATTACCAGAAGTTTTTGTATTTGGGCTGAATTCGCAGGTTATTAATGAGGTGTTATTATATGGGTATGAACAAAGAATTAGAAGATTTAAAAAAATCGCTATCACAAATAAAAAGAGATTTCTTCCGGCAAAAAATAAGCTCTGAAGAATTCCAAAAACAAAAAAGAAAATTTTGTTCCTGTAAGCTTTGAAGAGCTTGATAAATATATAATAAAAGGTAATTTTTCATAACCTCTAATTTCTTCAAATAAAACTGTCTTATAAGGAAAATTAACCTGATACTTTTGCTATTTCTCTTTTGCCTAACTACCGCTGTTTATCGTTTTCCCCTACTTGTAAGTTAATCCTTTTCCCCTACTTACTCTTTGAATATGATAAAATGTTACGGAAAAGGGTAATATTTATAAATCCTTCGTGTTTTATATTGTAATAGTATATAAAGTGTACTTCTGTTAGATATAATGTGGGCTGTGATGATATGAAATACTCTGCAATTGTTGAAAAATTGTATTTTAATGATAAGAAGTATGTTACAAGGACTGAATTAATTGAATACTGCAAATCTCTGCAATTGAATTATAGAGATGCGATCTCGTATCTAATTCATAATCGGTATGTTAAGACTATTTTGAAGGGTGTATTCTATACCTTGTCTGCTGATGAACGAAAACATAAATCAATTGATACTACTTATTTGGAACTAATAAAAAATGCATTAGAATTAAAAGGAATTAAAAACTGGTACTTTGGATTAGAATCTGCATTTAAATTTAATAACATTACACACGAATATTTTTCTATCGACTACATTATTAATGACAAAATATTTGGGAAAGAACCAATAGAAATTAATGGTAGAAAAATAAAGTTTGTTAAAATAAAGCCAGATTTGTTTGGTTTTGGTATTATTAAAAATAATCTAATTTATTCGGATTTAGAAAAAACAATCTTGGACAAGATTTACTTACTAAGTTATGCTGGAAATAACTATAATGAGATTAGAGATAATATTGTAGAATATATGGAAAACGCAGATTCTAAGAAACTACTAAAATACTCAAAAGCCTACCCTAAAACCGTAAAAAAAATAATGGGGGGGTTGTTGAATGATAAATAAAAAAATTATTGATTATTTTTCAAGAATAAAGAACCTAAAAGAACAAGATTTGCTAGAAAAGGACTTAATACTGCATTTATTTTTTAAAGACTTAATTGATAATAATAAATTTGGTCAAAATTTTATATTCAAAGGTGGAACCTGTTTAACTAAATGTTATTTGGGTTATTATCGGTTTTCAGAAGATCTGGATTTTACTTGGGGTAATCAAGATCAATTTAAAGATTTGAGTAGTAAGGCATTAAGAAGAATATTATCTACTTTAATTGGTACATTAGGAAAAGAATTAGAAATTATTGCTTTGAAAAATGATTTAGATTTCAAAATAGAAAAAAATAATAGGAGATATGTAGAGTTAGGGGCAAATGACAAATTTGCAACATTTAAATTTTGGTATAAATCTGTTATTTCACAAGAAGATAAGTTTATCAAGATACAAATTAATTTTTGTGAATCATTACTATATCCAATTAATGTTTGTACTGCAAAGAGTTTATTTTCAGATTTGAATAAAGAAACAAGGGAGGAGTCAGAATTTATCTTTCCCGAGAGTACAAATTTATTTTTTCCAATAGAGTGTAATTGTTATAGCTTGGAAGAAATACTTGTTGAAAAAAACAGAGCGATATTAACAAGGCGTGGTATTAAATACCGTGATTTTATTGATGTATTTTTGATTTTGCGCAATCTAAATAAAAAAATAGAGTTATTTGAAAGAAAAATTATCCTGAAGACAAAACCAGTATTGGATAACTATGAAAAATATAGGCAAAATTTCTTGTTAAAGAAACAAAATAAATTTGCTGAAAATATGAAAATCCAAGAGGGAGAATCCAGACTATTGCTTAGGGAATTGCCTAAAGAGTTTGATTCTTTTGTAAAAGAGTATGTAATCTACCTAAACAAGTTATTAGATAAAATAAAATGATTCTAATGCCTTAATCTCAACCATATGGTGCCTCTGCCTAACCAAAGCAGTTTAGTCCTTTTCCCCTATTTGCTCTCGCCTACGTGAAGACCAAAACCAATAAATATAACTTACATTATAAGCAATAGTGGCATTTTTAGGAATGTTATGTGCACAAGGTAAGCGGATTTTATTTTTTAATTTATATTTTTCTTTTCTATTGATTTTTGCTACAAGTTTAGCTTTCTCTGGGGATATGAATATTTCTGGTTGTGTTGTACTTGATATTTCTTACCTTGGTAAAACTGTTGATCTAAATGCAGACATCAATGGCTTCGGGGCATCTTGTTTTGCGCTAGGTGTGGATGATGACGATAATTATTTTCATTTGGATTGTTAGGGGTATACAATAGATACAAATGATGATAGTGCATTAGGTGCTTTTTTTGATTTTACAACAAACGAACTTGCAGAAGTTTCTTTTAGTAACTGTATTTTCAATATTGGGGATACTGCTAAATTCATAAACATTGATAGTATGTCACAAACTGATTTGAATATTGTGCTTACAAACTCTTATTTAAATTTTACAAACACAGGAACAAGTGGAATCTACATAGACAATTCGGATATTAATAACTTAAACATTGTCGATCTAAATCTTGCCTTCGGTGCAGGTAGTCTGGAAAATCCTGGTACTCCAGGTTCCTTTGTTGTATTAAGCGATGATACGGATATTAACACAATAAATTTCCTTTCTCCTATAAGTATGTTATTTACACGTGGAAGTTTAGTTTATTTTAATTCTATTGCGGATGATGAAATTTCTTTTGAATTTTATAATGCTGATGTACCTAAATATAACTCAGGGTGGAATGTTTTTGTTTTTAAAAATAGTATAATCGAGAATAAATATGACTACTTATTTTATGAAGTTGCCTTAAAAAAATATGGCCTCCCAAAAGAAAGATGGATTGTAAAAAAAGGAAATTTAGAAACTTGGTTTAATAAAAATTTACCTTTGTTAGGATTCAATAAAAAAGAGCAAAGCCAATTTATGGAATATTGGTTGAACAGGTTGGATAACAAGGTATCTTATGAAGTAGGGCTATTTAGTGATGAGTTTTTGAATAACAATATGGCCCTAATAATAGACCCTAAACCGGATGTGGTAATAAGAAGAATATTCTATTTTGTTCCTGCTAGTGGAGACTATTTTGATACACCAAACGTAGAATCGCAAAATAGGGCTGGTTTTGCTGCATTTGAATGGGGCGGAATGTTAGGAAAATAGTTTTCCTTATAAGTTACATTCCTTTATATATTTTTATTCTCTATTTCTATCAAGTGATCGCTATGGTATCTCTAGAGCCCTTAAAGGGAATGAACGATTATTATCCAGAACTTATGAGTAAAGTGAACTATATCTTTGACAAGTGGAAGGAAACTTGTAAAAAATATGGTGGAGAAGAGTATGAGGCTCCAATAATGGAATCTGCAGATCTTTGGCTTGAGAAATCTGGCGGAGAACTTCCTGAACAGATGTATACTTTTAAGGACAAATCTGATAGACAATTAGCATTAAGGCCAGAAATGACTCCTTCTCTGGCAAGAATGATTGCAAAGAAAAATAAAGAATTGAAAAAGCCTTTAAAATGGTTTTCTATGCCTCGATGTTATAGATACGAGCAACCGCAAAAAGCAAGGGATAGAGAATTCTTTCAATTGAATTATGATGTTATTGGAAAATATAATCCTAAAGTAGTTGCTGAAACTTTTGCATTAATTAATGATTTCTTAATTTCTTTGGGTTTAAAAGACAAAGATTTTATAATAAGAATTAATAACAGAAAATTAATGGATTCTTATTTGGATTCTTTAGAAATAAAAAATAAAAAAGAAGTAATGAAAGAAATAGATGGAATTGAAAAATTATCAAAAGAAGATTTTGAAAATAATTTGAAAAAAATAAAATTAAAAAAAGAACAAATAGAAAAAGTTTATTTATTGAAAACAGCAACTTTAAAAGATTTTAAAAAATTAGATGAGGTTGGAAAAAAAGCAAAAAAAGAAATGGACGAAATATTTTCTATGTTAAAATCATATGGTGTAAAAACAGCGAAATTTGATCCAATTATAATAAGGGGTTTAGATTATTACACTGATATAGTTTTTGAAGTATTTTCTACTATGGGTGGAAGGGCAATTGTTGGAGGAGGAGCATACGAAGATTTAGTGACTTCTTTTTTGCCAAATGTAAAACTTCCTGCAATTGGATTTGGTGCAGGAGTGCCAGGAATTTTAGTTTGTTTAGAAGATAAAAAGATCTTTGAAAAATACAAAAAAAATGTTGATTATTACATTGCAGTTTTAAGTGAAAATTGTTATGAAAAAGCAGTTGGGCTTGCACAAGAATATAGAAAAAAAGGAACTGTAGAATTAGCATTAGAAGTCCAGGGATTATCAAAGCAGTTTGAGTATGCTAATTATCTTGGTGCAAAGAAAATAATTATTCTGGGGGACAAAGATTTAGAGAATAAGCAATACACAATGAAGGATTTAGAGAGTGGAAAAGAGAGTAAGGAAAAACTGTAATGCCTTGAAGTCCGATAATAATTTAAAGGGATTTACTCCTTTTTATTATGTGGAATTTATATCTAAGTCAAAAATAAAGATTTGTAGGGAAATTTCTGATTTGGATTCGTTTACTTTAGATTTTCTAAAAATTTTAGAAAAACACTCAAAATATGTTGTAATTAGTGGTTATGTTGCTATTTTGTTAGGGCAGTTGCGGAACAGTATCTTGATAAAGAAAAAATAAAAACATTTTCGGTGATGTTAAATGAGTTTTATTTCAGAAAATAATAAAGAAAGAATGGAATTTGTTGAATTGTGGGCTGAATATGTAAAAACCCATAATGATAAAGTTTGGTCTAGACAGCAAAATGTAATAATAAACTCTGCTTTGAAGTCTGCAAATTATACTAAAGAACAATATTTAAAACTTAAAGGGGATAATTAACTAACAGAAGTGGATGTGAATGATTAAAGCAATAGTGTTTGATTTGGATAACACACTAATAGATTTTCTGGCAAGAAAAGAGAATGCAATAAATGCTTCTATTAATGCATTTTTAGACGCAGGTCTGCCTACTACTTTTAGATCCGCAAAAAAAGAAATTTACCAAATATACAGTGGATTTAATATGGAAGATCCTCGTATTTTTCAAAAATATCTCACAAAATTTGGGAAAGAAAATGACAGTAGACTTTTAGCAAAAGCACTTTTTGCCTACCGAAAAGCAAGAATGGGCGGAATGTATGCGTTTCCTCGTGTAAGAAAAACACTTCTTGAATTGTCTAAAAAAAAAATTATTATGGGTATTTTAAGTGATGCCCCCAGTATAAAAGTATGGCTCCGTCTTGTAGAAATAGGCCTAGAAGATTTTTTTGATTTTGTAATTACTTTGGATGATACTAATGCAACAAAAGCCACAAATATTCCTTTTGATATTGTTAAAAAACAGTCTTGTATGAACCCACATGAGATCTTGTTTGTGGGTGATTTGCCTGAAAGAGATATTGTGGGCGGAAAGCTTGCTGGTTTTAAAACAGTATTTGCTTCTTATGGTTATTATAAAGGAATGTTGCCAAGAAAATTGTCAAAAAAGAAAGTCCAAGAAATTGTGGTGGCATATAAACCAGATTATGTGCTTTATAAATTTGATGATATTTTAAAAGTGTTGAAAAAAGAGAATAGAAAAAAAGGGAAAGAGTGAGTTTTTATAAAAAAGTGATTTTATGCCGTTTAGAGAATTACGTCCGGAAGCAAGAATAAGAA
>CAZMCX010000020.1:0-2705 GCA_964565125.1 uncultured archaeon | reverse complement strand
TAAAAAAGTGATTTTATGCCGTTTAGAGAATTACGTCCGGAAGCAAGAATAAGAATTGGGCGCTTAGCAATGGAACATAAACTAACTCCTGAAACTCCATTTGGAAGACGAGAACATTCAAGAGTAGTTTTAGAAAGCCTGTTTGGTTTGCCGGAAGGCGAACTGTCTAATTCTGAAAGAATAAAAGAAGCAGTGAGAAAGATAAAATTAGATCCTTTGTATAAAGAAAAAATATTGCTTGCAAGGGGAACAATAAAAAATTTTCGTGCAGCAAGATTTATGGATAAATATATCTCTACAGAAAGCCACGGTGTTAAAGCAATTGGAATATTTAGGGGCGGAATTGTAAAAGAATTAAAAGAGGGGGATGTTTTGCCTATTTCCCCATTTGGGCATGCTACTAAACTTGATTTAGAAAGCCCAGAAATAAAAAAATTAATGTCTGAAGTAAATGAGTATATTGCAAAATATTCTGGGTCTGCGCCACATCTTCCTAAATCTCAAAAAACAGATGTTTCTCTGATTGCGCATTTTTTATATGCTAGTTTTGTACAAGATGAGGCAAGAAGACAAAGAATTTCTGATGAAACTTATGAACCCGGTTCTGACAACCCACAAAATTTGTCGAGATATGTACACGAAAGAGTTGGAATGTGTTCTGAGCTATCTATGCTTGCACAAATTCTTTTGCAAAAGATTGGTGTGGAGTCAAGATATGTGCTAGGAGAAATAAAATTAGAACACACAGAAGAAAATGGCGGCAGAGAAACAATTGACGGGCCCCACGCATTTAATTTAATAAAAGTAGATGGGCTTTGGTATGTCCTTGATGTTATGAATCCCTTATTAGATGGCGGGAAGTTTAAAGGCGTGTATATTTCCCCGATTGTATTTGTTGGTGCTGATGCTTCTTATGGTATAACTGCTTTTGATGGAAGGCACAAAAGAGTTTATTGGTTCAAAAGAAATTTAGGGTTATTAAAATAGTTTTTTTGGAATTCAATAATAGATCTTTGAAATATCTTCTTTGCTATTTTTTTCTATTTTGTAACCTTGTCGGTGTAAACTTAGAAGAGAGGCATCCATAATTTTTTCCATTATTGCAATGTGGTCATTAAAATTAACTCTTTTGTCTACGCCTTCAACATTGTCAACATTTATTTTGACAAGAACCCCATTGAAATCTAGTGTTTGGAGTATGTTCTCGAATTCGTCGTTATATTTTTTATTTAAACTTTTGAGATAATCTAAAGATATTCCCCCGGCTTTTATAATATCCGGAATCCCGGCATTTTCATGTTTTTCGGAGTAATTTTTTACTTCTGAAGGGGCATACCTCTTAACCAAGTCTAAAAATGAGCTTCTTATTTTTATTATTTCTCTATTTTCAGTATTTGTTAATGGCCTGTTACTTCCTTCTGCTTCATATTTTATTCCTCTTTTTTGTATTCTGTCATAGGCGATCTCTGGCTTTCCTTGAAGCCAAACCAGAACATCGGAATGACCTGTTTGTTTTGTTTTTGATTTTATAATTTCTTTTACTAGTTCTAATTGTTTTAATGACATTGCCCCGCTTTCTTGTAATAGCTGTGAAAAAATTAGATCTTCATAGGGAGATCTGTCAATTATTGTTGAACTATCTGCCTGCTTAGCATTCAAAATTAATTTCTCTCTGTCTTCTGCAAGGTAAAATTGAAAAGGGAAAGAATATGTTAACATGTCGTGATAGAATAGTTGAAGTATGAGGTTGTCTGTTTTTTCATTGAATTCTTTGGCATCCATATATAATTGCATTATTTTTGGAAGTGTTGATTTTCCTAAACCAATAATTCCTGCAATATCATATCTTCTAATTTTTTTAGTTGTTATAAAATGCAAATTTCTTCTAATATAATCTGTTTTTTCAAATAAGGTGTCAGCATCTAGCTGGTTAATAGTGTCAAGTGGTTCTATTACTGCCATATTTCCTATTTCTTTTAAAGAAAGGCTATCTGGATTCCACAGATTATTGTTCATGAATTTATCTCCTTTAATTTTGAAATGATTTTTTCAATAGTTTCTGGGTTATATTTTTTATCGATATTTATATCTTTTGTTGCGTCAATTTCAAGAACTTTTGGGGTGTATGGCAAACACCATTTTTTTCTGTAAATTTCTTCAATATTTGAAAAAAAGGCATGATTATATTTATCTAAGCTGACAAAATAATCTATTGGAATTATTTCTCCAGATTCATTTTTTTCCTGCATTCTTTTTGTTTGTCTTTTATAACAAATATCTGGGGTTGTATTCAATCTTACTATAAGTTTTGGGATCCAGAGTTTGGCATCTTCTTTTATTCTACCTAAATCTTCGTCAATTGAATGCTTCATTATTTCGTCATAGTTGTCTAAATCTTTAAATGATAAATAACCTTCGTCAAATGATTTTTGGACATATGTTTCTCTTGCCCAAATCATGTCTGTATCAAGAAAGTATGTTCCTTGCTCCCTTTTTGATCTTATGTGGTTTGCGATTCTTTTTGATAAGGCATCGATATCAAAATATCTTGCAAATTCTTTTGGATTTTCGTAAAATAAGTCTCTCCATACTGGCTCTATTGATTCTTTAAGAACCTGAAAAGAAGTATTTTTCTCAATTTCAGTTATTAAAGTAGTTTTTCCAGATCCAATTAATCCTACAATTGTAATTATATTCTCTGCCAT
>CAZMCX010000019.1:0-10936 GCA_964565125.1 uncultured archaeon | reverse complement strand
AGTTATACAATATTTATCCAAGCTATACATTTATAAGTCTAATCTGTTTATTTTATACGATTCCAGAGTATTTTTAGGTGTAGATATGGAGAATTCTTTTATTAAAGGGCTTACAGACACATTCAAAAATTGGAAAGCTTTGCTTATAAATGCTGTAATAGTGACTGCCCTGGCCCTTATACAGGGGTATTTTATCTATAATATAATTGAAAACCTTATTTTCATAATGGCGGGAAATCAGACAGATATCTTTTCTGCTTTTGGATACTATTTGGCTATAAACCCATGGGATATTGTAATACTTTTGTTATGTACAATTGTATTCATTTTAGTTAGTTCTTTAGCACCTACAATCACTTATAATATTTTCGAAAAGAGAAATATATTCTCAAATTATTGGAAAGTAGTTGGACTATTTTATTTTGTCTTTGTTTTATCAATTATTTTTGCATTAATCAACATTTTAACCAGCCAAGTTGCTTGGCTTTTTGTGATAATCGGCATTATCGAAATAATCATATTAATTTTTTTAACTTTTAGATTATTTTATCTTGTTCCAAATTTAGTACTTGATTCAACATCTTTTAGAGAAGCATGGCAAAATTCTAAAGAAAAGATAAACAGAAAATATCCAAGCATTGTGTTGATTTTAATCTTATTCTTTGCTTTAATGCACCTTGTTGACGCTCTACTTTCCACAATGTACAGTTATGGCATTTCAATTTATTTATACTATATTATTGGTATTGCGTTAGCAGCCATAATTGGTACTTGGTTTTTAATGACTATGTACCACAAATACTAATAATAAAAGGGCACATATTTTCGTGCACCAACAGAGTGTGAAAAAATGTTAAAACTAAGAGAACTAAACATAGAGGATTTCAAATCCTTTAGAACTCTTGATGCAAAATTAAAAGACGGATTAACTGCTATCGTTGGCCCAAACGGGTGTGGAAAAAGTAATTTTTTTGATGCAATAATTTTTGCATTGGGCAACACATCCCAAAAAAAATTGCGTTATGCTAATATTGAAGAATTAATAAATAAGGCATCAGATACCAAAGTCGCAAAAGTATCAATTACTTTAGAAGACAAAAAGAAAAATGAAACCTACAAAATATCAAGAGAGGTTTCAGAAAAGGGTTCTGTTTTTAGATTAAATGGAAGTAGAACAACTTTAGAATCAATAATTTCAATGCTTTCAAATTACAACATATATCCTGATGGCCACAACTTTATTCTACAAGATAAAATAAAAAAGATTATTGAAGCCACAGACTTAGAACGAAAAAAGATTATTGATGAAATTTCAGATATTGAAAAATTTCAAGATAGACTAGACCTATCTAAAAAAAATTTAGAATCTGTTAATACAAATGTTGAAAAAATAAATATTGCATTAAGAGAAAAAGACGAATGGTTAACAAATTTAAGAACTCAAAAAGAAACTGCAGAACGTTACATAGAACTAAACAATAAAAAAACTACTACAAAAGCAATTATTCTAAAAAAACAAAAAGAACATACAGAAAAGGAACTTACTAAACTCACAGAAAAAATTGAAACTTGTATAAAAGAAATTTCTTCTTTTGAAAAAGATCTTACTAAATTAAAGTCAGAAACCGAAGATTCAGAATTAGAATTAAAAAATATTTCTAAAGATTTTGATTCTGAATTCAAAATCTTTGAAAAGATAAAAGAGCAGGTTACAAAAAAAGAGCTTACTTTGCAAAATGAAGAAAGAGAATTACACAAAATAGAAAGAGAAATAAGATACTTAAATTCAGATATTGAATCAAAAAACCAAGACATTGGGGGGCTCCACAAAAAAACAGAAGACTTAGAAAAAAAGATTTCTGAAATACAAGAATTTTTACGAAATGCAATTGAAGTCCCAGAAGTAAAACAATTTAATGTCCGCAATTATGACAAAGAATTAACCCAATTAGAAAGTGAGATTGAAAACCAGAGGCAAAAAATAAAAGAGTTAGAAAAAAATCCCCAAGAACTTTTAGATAAAATCAAAGACACTGACGCCCTCGGAGATGAAATTAAATCTTTAGAAGCCGAAATAAAGAATTTAGAAGTTGAAAAAAGCACAATTGAAAATAATTATGTTGAAGAAGAAAATGTTATTTTTGTAAAAGAAGAAACAGAGATCCAAGGCATTATAGACGAACTGTATTCCCAAAATCGGTTTGGAACATTTGTATTTGCATTAGAAAATTCTAAACTTGAAGATTGCGAATTAGAAAATACAAAAAAATCTGGAAATCTTTATGTTACAACTTTAAGTCCAGAAGACATACTTTCTAAATTAGATTCAAAAATTGATGAATTAAATAAAAAAATCACACAAATAAATCAAGATTTGGAAATTAAAGAGCAAGAAAAAGCAGACATTACTTCAAAAATAAATGAAGAACGAAAAATAAAAATTGAAGAATACAGCTATGCAATAAACTCAGCATTGGAAAAAAGAAAAATAATACTTGCAGATATTGAAAAAGTAAAACAAGAATTAAATGCCATTAAAAAATTACAAAAAATGCAAGAAGAGATAAACGCCAAGAAAATTGAGATCGAAAAAATAAAAGAAGAAATAAAATACAAGTCCGAATTAATTGGAGTTCATAAAAAAGAAATTCAAAAAAATGAAAAGCAAATTGAAGATAAAAATAAAGAAATACTAAAAATAAAAGAAAAAGTCAATTCAATAAACTCAGAGCTAGTAGATGAAAAAGCAAGTTTAAACTCTGAAAAAGTAAGGCAAGAAAAAATAAAACAAAGGCGGCAAAGTTTAGAAGAAACTGTTTATTCTAATAATAAAAAAATCGCAGAATTAAAAAGTAACATAATAATAAACAAAAACCATATTGAAATTGGTGACTCAGAAACAAAATCAAAAAAGCAATTACTAAAAGAGCATGAAGAAGAAATTGAAAACTTTGTTAGAAACAACAAAGGTTTTATTATCGAAGCACACACAAAAGAAGCAAATAAAGCATTACATCTTCTAAAAGCAGAATTAAACGAAGCTGAAGAACAAATTAATAATCTTGGACCAGTGAACCACAAAGCAATTGAGGACTATAATAATCTATTAAAAGAGGTTTTAGAAATAGAAGAAAAAGTAAAAAAATTAGAAGACGAAAAATCAAAAGTTTCTGAGTTATTAGATAAAATAATTTTAGAAAAAACAACCACATTTATGTCTAATTTCAACTCTATAAAAGAGATATTTATAAAAAATGTTTCTGAGCTAGGTCTTGGAACTGGAGATTTAGTCCTAACAAATAAAGATTTAGACCAAGCAGGAATAAAAATTACAATTTCTGGCAAAAAATCAAAGAAGAACTTACAAAGTCTATCGGGCGGAGAAAAAGCCCTTGTATCAATTGCATTCATATTGGCAATTTTACAGCACAAGCCAGCAAGCTTCTACATACTTGACGAAATAGATGCTGCATTGGATTACCAGAACACAGACAAAGTAATAAAACTCATCAAAGAACTTTCAAAGAGCACACAGATTCTTATTGTTTCCCACAACACAGAGACGATCAAGCTTTGTGACTATGTTTTAGGCATAACAACGAACACAAGAGGGACCAGTATTATTGGAGTTACCAAGGAGCTTATTTCTTAACAGAAATAACTCTAGGGTCCAAAGCAATTTTGTAAAGAACAAAATTGGCTTTTTACCAAGGAGCTTATTTCTTAACAGAAATAACTCTTTTTTACTAAGGAACTAATTTCCTAAATTATATTACTATTTTTTTCAAAGCCTTTGAAATATAATCCTTCAACAGTTTATGCCCATCTTCTTGAGTCAAATAATCTGTATTTACAACAAGATCAAAAGGCGACTTATCTTTAATAATATCAATTCCGTACAGATCTTTAAACAATTTTGCGTTTTTATTGTCTCTTTCATATAACGCTTTCAAGGCGTCTTTTTTTGTTATCTTATCTCTTTCTATTAGCCTGCTAAGCTTTACAGGTTCAGAAGCTAAAAGCATAATCTTTATTGCTTTTCCTTTATACAGCCAACCCAAGGCCCAAGTATCAAATACCTTTCCACCTTCTTTTGCAAACTTTAACTGTAATTTATCTACTTTTTTATCAAAATCCTTGCTTTTTCGTTCTTTAAAAAGAGAAAGCCCTTTTTTATCCCAAAAAGCCTTTTCTTTCGTGTAATTAAAGCCCATATCCCCCTTTAGAATAGTAGAGCTTGAAATGTACTCCATTTTAAAGTCTTTTGCAATTAGCTTTGCCAAAGATGACTTTCCTGTTGCTACTTGCCCACAGATTATAATGTTCGGTCTATAAGTATTCATAAAAATCATATAAAAAAGCGAGTTAAGCTTTAAATACATTTCACAATTATAGATTAAATAAGACTAGTTAGGTGATTTTAATGAAAGTAACTACTGCACAGATTCTGAGTATTTTTGTTATTGTTATTATGCTTGCATCAGTAATTGGTGTTTCTTTTATTGGTTGGGGCGACAAAGACGCGGACAATGCCTTACCCCTTGTTGATTACAAAAAACCAGACATAAAAGAATTGTATTCTGCTGATGTAAACGGAATCATAAAAGAAAGATCTGATGAAATTTTAATAATCACAGACACAAATGAACTTGATATCACAAAGTTGGATGCAAGCATAAAAAACATAGATCTAGTAAAATACATTATTACCA
Source organism: uncultured archaeon (assembly GCA_964565125.1). Lineage (GTDB taxonomy): Archaea > Iainarchaeota > Iainarchaeia > Iainarchaeales > 0-14-0-20-30-16 > JAQTTP01. The sequence continues at coordinate 6,224 of CAZMCX010000019.1, read as the reverse complement.
GTAATTATAACACAGATAACAACAAGATCGCCTATATTGCAAATGTAAAATTAAAAGAAAAAGAATATGGGCTGGATTTTGTAGAATCATTAAACAATGCTTTTGATACTTATCAACTTTATCCTACGCAGATATTGTCTTTTACAAACCCAGTGCACATGGTTGCAAAAGATTCAAACAAAACCTTAGATTATGAACTTGGTTACACAGAACTAAAAATATTCACTAAGACAAGCACAGAAGTAAACGACAACATAACTGCAAAATTTGAAATAGTATTACAAAACAGCATCCCCGCACAGATATTTGCGTATGAAATATATAACTTTAGTGCACAACCAATTTTGTTTTCAAACGAAAAAGATGCAAATATTTTTAACTTAAGTCTTGAAACAAACATCCGTGCGCCAGACGCGAATGTTTCTGAAGATTTAGTAAAGACATATTTTGAAGATTATAATTACCAAATAATCCCAGACAACAACATAAATTACACAACCATAAAAACAAAGGATTCTGTTGACAAAGTAGATTTGTTCTTAGAAGATTATAATAGTTTCAAAGCCACAAAATCCGGAAAAATTTATGTTTCTGCTGTAGATTATAACGAACAATCATATAGTTATGATTCAAATATTGATGTTATTGTTCCTTATGATTCAAACACAACAACAAATTTCACAATTTCCGGTTATTTGTATAGAGGGGAACTATTACAGGTATTTGCATATGTAAAATAAACAAAAAATATAAATACCTTCTTTCTCTTTTATTTACATGGTTTTAACTTCTCAACAGATTGCTAATTTTAATATCTTTAGATCTAGACTTGCGGTGTCCCTCAGAAAAATGCACGATACTGAAAGAAATCCGCACATTAAACTAATGTTGGGGCATATACTAAGAAATGTTGTCTTACTTCCAATACATTTTAGGGAAGGCCATTATCTAGCAGCTAACGAGTCCGGAATTACATATGGAGAAAATATAAAAAGGACTTTTGTAGAAGAAACAAACGGAATAAGGGTTCCACATATGGAATCCGCAATTAGAGTTCCCGCAGAGCACTTATTTAGTGGAAATAACATCAATCCTACAGGGGTTATGACTTTATTGCATGAATATTCACATATCGTATTGCCAACCACAGCATACAGATATACTAAAAGAATTGGCCTGCCATTCCATATGGCTGATGAATTGTTTGCTGACTTACTGGCAGTAAGAATCGCGGGCAGAACAAATGTTCCAAGGCGGGCCATACAAAACCACATTATACGCAGACAAGGAAATTACGGCAGATATCCTTTTGCAAGAACCTTGCTGGAAGGAAGAAGGCCTATTGAAAGAGAATTACCTGTTCCAAGGCCAATAAGGAAAGAGAGGCCAAGAAACTTCCTTGAAATACCAGTAAAAAGGGCAGAAGGCACACCATTCCTTCCACATCTAAGAAGGAGATAATATGGCTTATACTGGCCCTAGATTGGAAAAGAAGTATAAAAAAATTAACACTAACTAGAAAAATCTTGCGATAATCAAACTATTTTATTTCTTTAAATGTCTTTTTATAAGTTTCTAAAAGGAACTTCACCGACGTAGTTATGTCATATTGATTCTGGTAGGCTTGCAACATTTGATAATATTTTGCCCTATTTTTATAGGTTATGATTAAAGGCGGAAGACCATGCCTCATAAGAATATTATTTAAGAGTAGGCGCCCAACTCTCCCATTTCCATCTGCAAAAGGGTGTATTACCTCAAATTGGTTATGAATTATCGCTGCCAAAACAAGCGGATGATATTTCTTTTTATTTTTTTGGTACCACTTTGCTAACTCAACTACCAATGATTTCACAGACTGCGGCGGAGCACCTCTGTGAATTATTTGTCCAAGAGAATCAACCACAACGACATTTGAAGTCCGGAATTCGCCTGCAAAGTCTTTAGAATTCTTAAAAACAAGATAATGTAAATGTTTTATTAATTTTTCTGATATGTGTTCTTTTGTTTTTCTAGAATATGTTATTGCGCTTTCAACCCCTAACGCCTCGGCAATATCTTCTTTGGGTTTATTTGCCCAAGATTTTTCCTCAAATAATGCTTTTACTTCTTTAAATTCTAACCTCGAACCCTCTATTGCATTTGTGTTATAAGTAAAGGATTCATAAAAAAGTTTCCATTCTTTTACAGAATAAGGTCTTGTTTTCAAGCTTGCATTTTTTATAAGTTTGTTTATATATTCCACATCGTCTTTAGACAAAGCGTATTTAAGTGGATCTCTTTGTACTTTTAACGCTGACAATTTATCTTGAAGAAATTTTTCTGCCTGGCCCCTTTTCTTCTCTAACTCTATTTCAGCCAAGTTTTCTCCAAGGTACCGTCTAATTTTTTTTGTATTTCCATTTTCCTTGTAAGCCATTGCCAAATAATACTTTATTTTGTGTTTATATTTCTTTTTTTCAATAAACATAATATATTGGGGGGACTACAAATATATAAACTTTTTGTACGGGGGGACTACTTTTCATCAAAAAGGTAGTCGCCTAAAAAATAGTTTTTAGATTAACATATGGGCCAACATAAACTCTACAGAGATTTCTCCGATTTTATATTTCCCATATAACGGAGAATTATTTCCCAGTTTTACTGTTATTTCATTACTCGCATTCTTTATCAAGTTATATAATTGCAAAGTAGAATATCTTACACTAAATGGGCTTACTTCTTTTTCGGTTACCACATTTGTTATAAATCTGCCCTGAATTCCCTCAGCAATTATATCAAGCCTTTCAGCAGCCTTAAAAGTTACAGTTGTGGCTACAGTTGCGGCACTTCTAAAAATATCCCTCAAAACAGAACTTTTTTCAGCAATAGATATTTGGTATTTATCTAATTTAAAATCAATACTTGGGTTTTTAACTTCGATTATTGGCAAAAAATAGCTTCTAGAATAATTTCCTTCTGTTTTTAGCTCTATTTCTGTTTCATGTATTATCAAATTTATACTTTCATCGTTTCCAACTTTGGCAATTATTCTGTTAAACTCTTGAAAGTTCAACCCCACAGCAATTGGCTCCAAGCTATTTTCAATAACAGAATCAGGAAATAGTACTTTTAAAAAAACGATATTAGTTTTATCTAATGCAATTACATGAATTCCAGAAACAGAGATATGGAGGTTTCCCTCCTCAACAATTGTTGCCAATTGGTCAATAGCTTTTTTGAAATTTTCAGTATCTTTTATTAGCATTTAAGTCACTCTTTCTGAATTAGATGCCTGTTTGACATTTCTGCGAACCTTGTGAGCATAAATTCAAACTTGGCATTCGGCTCACTCTTCGATTCTAGGAGCAAGGAAATACTGTATTGTAGACTCTTGGATTTTATACTTCAATTTCAAAGGGGCATCAGTTTTAAGATAAATCTCTAATTCTGTATCATTTGTTGCACCTTTAAGCAAACTTTCCAAAAAGTCAATAGAATAAATTGATCTTGCTTCGTTTTTTATATCTTTATCCAAAACCTCTACACTAGTTAAACTAGTTTCAGAGTTTAGTTCACCTTTTGTGCTAGTTGTAGATATTATAATATTTTCATTATCTATTTTTAGTGTCAAATAAGATGCAAACAAAGCAGCATCTTTTACACCATCAGCCAAAACAGGGGCTCTAACTTTAATAAAAACATCGTAATTTATACTTGGGTTTGGTAACTCAGAGTTAGACAAATCAAGTAGATTTATTGAAAATGATCTTTTTGTAGTTCCTTGTAAAGTAACATTAAACCTCTTATTTGTACCTACTTCTAAAATAACTTTATCCTCTGGCTTAGCTCTTCTTATTATTTGCTGCAAACTAGGTATATTAAGCCCTAATTTCTTTTGGCCAGTAATTTTAAAGTCCTCAAAAGAATCTCGTGGTAAATTGTACACCACCAAAGCTATTTGGCTAGGGTCAATAGCCTTTAAAGATAAACCGTATTCATTAACTACAAATTCAGCATCAGTAATTAGTTCTGCGATAGCATCTAAGCTCTGTTTTAACACCTTAGAATCTGGTAATATTAATTTCATAAGGAATCCTCCTATAACTATATATCTTTAACCCATAGCTATTAAAAAAGTACTCTTTTGTGTATAACTCGGCAAAATAATAAATATTCCTATTCTTTCGGTTATATATGGTGCGGCCCACAAAATTTCATCAACAGTTGTTTAAGGCAAGGCAAGAACAGGAAAGGCATAACCTTGAACTAAGTCCCACCTTTCCACACACACATTACCCTCCCGAATATAGGCAATTCCAAAAAAGAAGACTTAATATTAGGGGCTTGTCAGATCTGGTGTTGGATCTAGAGAAACCAATAGAATTCTACTTGCTGCCGCCAAAAAAGTTCCGCCGCCTTATGCAGAAATGAAAAGGTTACTAGGTTTAGAATAATCCTCTAACCCACAAAAATATTTTATATGGGATTACTTTGATATATCCGATATAAGGAATCTTAAAAAGCATTTTTCCTTGTATTTCGCTTTCTGGAATTGCAGTTTTATATAAGCAGGCATTTTTTACTAAATACAGGCCATACACAAATTCACAATCTTCATCTAACATAAAATTAGTTTCTGTATTGTCTCCTTTTGTAAGATAAAAAACTCCGTCTTTTGCATGGATCCTAAGCACAGCCCTGTGCACCAAATCTTTATTAACTATTGGAGAATAGTACATAATCACATCAGCAGTTATATTTAGTTCATAAATGTTTCCATCTATTTTTACTTTTGTTGTATTACCATTAACCAATATAGGTTCTAAAAACTCTTCTACATCCTTTCCCCCAGCCACCCCATCATAATAAACATCTGTAGTTTCAATATTCTTTGCTGCGCCGATAATTAACAAATCCCCAATATTTACATTTGGTTCCATTGATCCTGTAACAACAATAGTGATTGGTTTTGCAGCACCAGTAAAAAAGCCAATAATTAGGATTGTAATGTATGCTAAAAGCAAAGCATATAGAATTTGTAAGACAATATCTAATACTTTGTAATTAAGCCCTTTTTTATGTAGAAATTCAATAAAAAAATCAAGGTATGTGAATGGGTCAATCCATTTTAGTTTTTCCTTTATTTCCTTCCAGCCCATAAAGAATCAACAAATTACTTTCCAGTCCGATATTAAATCTTAACTAAGTCAAGTTCTTGCCCTACTTCTTCTTTGATTTCTTCTTTGAAGAAACTTCTGAAAGCACAGCCAAAACTTGTTTATTTAAATCCGCCATTTCTTTTTTGCATTCACTCATTGCCTTGTCTAAAGCATCTTTTGCATCTACGCCTTTTACAGTTCTTACAGTAAACTTGCATTCATCATTATCTGGATGATCTATATAATAAGCAGCAAATTCAACATCTTTATCTGCCAATAACTTCTTTTGTAAAAATCCAGTTACGGTATACTTATCTCCAATTATTTTGAATTCAATTTCGTTCTTTGTTTTCTTTAACATTTCTACTTCCATTTAAAATACCCCCTATTTAAATGCCTGTTTGATATTTTTGCGAATTATCTGTGAGCATAAATTCAAACCTGCAATTAGAATCCCCCTTCAAATTTTCTTGTCTGTTTTGTATGACAATTACTACATTGAACAGTTGATATATCTTTATTCCTAAATATAATTTTTTTATCTAATTTTCTTCTACAAACCATACAATAAGCAATTATTACCCCTGAGCCTCTATCCTTCAATGTTAATTCCACAACCCCTTTTTCAACGCCCTTTACTTTTGCTTTTACAATATCCCCTATTCTTAGGGCGTCTCTAATTTCCTTGATATATGCAAAAGCAATTTCAGACACACTTAAGTTTGCCTTCCCGGATATTGTTTTATCCATAGTAATGTTTCTTTGCAATTCCAAAGTTGCATAATTTTTCTTTATTTCAGTTATTGACCCAACAACTATATCTCCCTGCAAGATTTTCTGCTTATGCAATGGTTCTATTGTTATTGTGTCATCATCTATTTCTACTGTGCTTGTGCTCCTTGGAAATATATTTCCTGCATCATCAATATATGCATCTCCAACAATTACTAAATCTTCTTCATTTCCTAACTTTTCACTTATTACTGCAATTTTTTTCATAAAAACACCTTTTGTGAACCTGTTGGGATTTTTGCTTCTCTGCAAAGAAACCATTTTGCGTTTTGGCAAAGAAAGCTTTTT
>CAZMCX010000018.1:4231-11262 GCA_964565125.1 uncultured archaeon | reverse complement strand
TGGACATAATGGGCCTAAAGCCCATTAAATAGTCCGACGGAGATTCGAACTCCGGTCTCGGGGTTCAAAGCCCCGAGTGATAGACCCCTACACTATCGGACTAGACCTTATTCTAAATATTACTCTAAGGAAAATGTTTAAAAAGTATGCCTTTGAAAATAACTGGAAAAAAGAAAGAACTAGGCTTTTCTCAGAAGTTTACGCCCTTTCCAAAGGTTTAATGCGGTGTTGTAATCCTGCTTTATTTGTGGCAAGGCATCTTCGTGTCTTTCTAGCCAGTCTTTCCATTGTTTTTTGCTTTGTTCTTCCATTTGTCTGTCTGCCTCAGTAAAATCTGAACCTTTTGCTTGTCTTTTTCTTCTCCAAGCGGTAATTTCTCTTGCATATTCTACCTTAATTTTTTTAACTATTCTTTGTAAATCGGTATATCTTTCTTTTGATCTTGTTAATGCTGAAAATAATTCTCTTTCTTCAGGCCTCATTCTTGCAATCCTTTTTTTTTCAAAATATGCAGTTAGCCTTTTAATTTTTTCACCTAATGTTGGTCCTTTATTTTTTGTACTTGCGTATTGTTGCCAGGCCCTGTTATGATTTTGTGGATTTTTTGGGTTATAGCCAGTACTATGTGGTTTATTTTGTCCTGATAAATGGTCTACCTTTCTTTCTTTTGGAGTCATAAACATCACTATAAAATATATAAATTAGTAAAGTATATAATTGCTAGTCCTATATTTATATAAGATTTTTGAGTGAATTGTATGGCAGAGTGGGCAGTATTATTTCAAGGAATCTATGACCAACATGATCTTAAAGTGTCTATTTTAGATAGTTTTATCTTGTCCGAACTATATAGTTCTGATAAAAAATCTCTTGTTTTAAATGTTGTTTATGTTGGATCTGCAGATGGAGATTTAGAATCATTTGCAGAAACTTTGCCCAAAGACAATATGCTATACTTAATGCATAATTCAAAAAGTACTAGAAAGTTTTTCTGTTTAACTGTGCCTTCTACAATTATTGATGTTGGTAAAGTTGAAATGGATCGAGAGATAACTAAACAAATACAAATGTTGGCGAAAACCAGAAAAATAGTTTTAGATATTGCAGATACTTATGACATAAAAATAACGGATTTGCATGAATCAAGTAAAGAAATACAAAATATGTTTTTCATAAACCCTTTAAATATTTTTAAAACTTTAAGGAGGCCAGAAGAATTACAAAAAATAGACGATGTAAGGCTTAACTTTGGGCATATGATTTCTTTTGGGAAATATAAATCTTCCGAAGAGTTTTCATCTGATGAATTAGACGCATTTAGAAAAACAATGATATTTGGGGCAAAAGAAAATCAAAAAAAGATGCTCTATGATTTTATAGAAGAGTTTTCATTAAGTGCAATACCTGTAATTGTATTTGATTTTGAGAATATTTTTTCTGGCCTTAAGTCTGCGAACCCGCACCCCAAAGAAGTAAAAGCTTTTAACTCAAATTCAGAACCAACAGGATTTCCAATAGAGAACTTGATGTATGATGGCTCTGAAAATTCTGATTTGCATGTTGATTTATCACTTATTTCTATTGATAGTTTTTGTGAATTATTTGGAATCGTAAAAGAATATAAAGAAATTTTTAAGAGGGCATATGAATCCAATCCAGAAAAAATAACAGACCTAATTTCAGCAATCCAGAAAGTGAGCCCTGATGAACAGTTAAAAGAATATGATATTTACCTTGCAAAAAGAATGGCACAGACTTTGAATCTAATGTATCCTAATTTATTTGTCGGAAAGGTAGATGTAATAAGTGTTCAGAAAGTTGTGGCCAATAAAATTGGAAAAATTACCTTGATTACAATAACTGGAAATGATGTAGAAAAAGCATTGATAGTTCAGAATATTTTAAGCCTGTTAGGATCTGTAGATAATGTCTGTGTTGTTTTGACTGATGGATGGAAATTTTGTCCTAAGTCAACAAACTCTATTCAAAATGAAATAACAAACTCTTTGCTTTCTTTTAATTGTTATTTTGCAATCTCTGCAACAGATGCTGCAGACCTAAATGATAATTTGCAGAAATATAAGTCTGCCCAGATTAATGTAATTGATCCTAATGATATTGTTCTAAAAATTGGGAACTCAAGCCCACAAAGAATTATGTTAAGACCAACTTTATCTAATATGTAAATTTCTTTATAAGCCGTAAAAATATTTCCTGATTTTTTTTTGGCTTTATTTGTCTGACTAACACAGGCCCATTTCACTATTTGTATAAAAATAAGGAAAAAAGGGTTAATAAAAAGTGTCCCTTTCTTTTACTATTCTTCTTTTTACTTTTTGTATTGCAAGCTCAATTGCTTGATCTAGGCCCCAGCCTTCTACAGAAATGTTTTCACTATTTCTGGGGCTTACAATTCTCAATCTACAATGAACTAATGGAGACCCTTTGTATTTCTCGTTTCCTAGTGTTAAATGTACAAAGATGTGAATCTCTTCGTCATCTCTGAAGAATTTACTTAACTGTTCTACTTTCTTGTTAATTATATCAGTAGGAAGTTTATCTAATTTTGAGGTTATTTGAACTGAAAAGTTTTGTTTCTTTTGTGTTGCTAAATATTTTTCTAGGATATCTGTTTTTGTTAAAATTCCTTTTATGTCTCTGTTTTCGTGTACAACTAATGAGGAAGTTTTTCCAGCAGTTAGTTTTTTTATTGCATCTGATATGTGCTTGTTTGGCCCCATTGAAATTATATTTTCTTTCATTACATTTTTTACTTTTGTGTTTCTTAAGTTGTCTAAATTTATTCTATCTCCGCTTACAAAATAATTGAAAATGTTTGTGATTGTTATAACTCCAGCTAATTCTCCATTATCTAGAGCAACTAATTTTTTTATTCCATGCTCTTTAAATAATGCCAAAACTTGTGCTATGTTATCATTTATATTTATGAAAATAATATTTTTTGACATTACCTCTTCTACGGTAACATTTAGTTCTGGTAAGACTATGTTTTCTAAAACTTTGTTTCTTGAAATGTATCCAATAATGTCTTTGTTTTCAAAATATGGTAGTTTTTCTAAATTAGATTCAACAAATGCTTCCACCATTGCCTGATGAGTAGTTTTTTTGTTTAGTTCTGGAACACTTTTTGCAATGTTTTTTACCTTTATTTTTGAGAGGTCTGCCCCTAATAACATAAAGCTCTTTTTTGAAATTGCCCCATAAAACCTGGTTTTGTCTTTTACAAATACTGCTTTTTCGTTTTTTAGTTTAGTTATTATTTTAGATAAAAACTCGTCTGGTTCAACAAAATAGATGTTTTTTTCAACAAGGTTTTTGTAGTCCATAGCACCACCTCTTAACTACTTATAAAATAAGGTAGTATAGTATAAAAAGGTATTTGATTTATTATTTTTGGAAACTAATAAATACACTTCTGGATTTAGAATATTAACTGGAGACAAATTATGAAAAAAATAGAAGTTCTTGTGGGTGTTGGAGATTGGCCTTGTTTGCAAGCCGCAAAAAGAGCTAAGGCTGATGCGGTGTATTTTGGGCTTAAAGACTTTAATTTGCGTGCCTTTGCAAAAAATTTTGAATTATCTGAATTAAAAAAAGTAGTTGATTTTTGCCATAAGAGCAAAATGAAAGCATATCTGACTTTGAACTCAATTGTTTATGACAACGAGCTTGGCAAAGTAGGAAAAATTTTGACAGAAGCAAAGAAGGCAAAAGTAGATGCAATAATTTGTTCTGATCTTGCGGTAATGAAACTCGCAAAAGCAAGAAAGTTGCCAATACATGTAAGCACTCAAATGTCTATAAGTAATAGCTTAGCCGTAGAACAGATTGAAAAAATGTTTGGGGTTGAAAGAGTTGTTTTGGCAAGAGAACTTTCTATTGAGAACATAAAAGAGTTAAAGAAAAAAACAAAAGTCGGGATTGAAGTTTTTTGCCACGGGAGTATGTGTGTTTCTATTTCTGGGCGATGCTTCTTGAGTTTGAATTGTTTTGATAAAAGTGCAAATAACGGAGAATGCACCCAGGTTTGCCGTAGGACATTTTATATGAAAGAAAGTGATAAGAACTTAGATGTTGTTGGAAACACGATCTTTAGTTCAAAAGATCTGTGTACAATGGGCTTTTTGGATAAAATAGTTGGGCTTGGGCCAGTAGCACTGAAGATTGAAGGTCGGACAAAGCCAGCAGAATATGTTTATGTTACTGCTAAAGTTTACAAATCCGCTCTGAAAGATATTGCCGAGAAAAAATTTACTGAAAAGAAAAAGAAAGCATATCTGAAAGAATTGGGTACTGTCTATAATCGGGGCTTTACATCGGGATTTTATTTTTCAACACCCGGAAAAGAAGGTATACACACACAAGGTGCATCTTTAGAAACCGAAAGCAAAATCTATTTGGGTAATGTTTCTAATTATTATGTAAAAATAGGTGTTGCGGAGCTAAAGTTACAAAATGAAGTAAGGATTGGAGATGAACTTCAAGCGGAGGGGAAGACTACTTTCTTTAGGCAGAAAATTACTTCAATCCAAAAAGACGGAAAAGCAATAAAGATTGGAAAGAAAGGGGAAAAAGTAGGTCTTAAATTGAAAGATAGGACAAGAATAAAAGATAAATTATTTTTAATAAAATAAGTAATAGATTATATTGGTCTTAATTCGGGTTTTTTGAATATTTGTTCTACTATGCCTATAATTTCTTCAGTGGTCAGATTTTGCCCAGATTTTAGGATTTGAACAAACCACTTTATGTTTTGTGGAGTTATTCTTTGTGGGTCTATTGCATTTCGTAATCTTTTAATATTCTGTGTAACCCACTCTGCATTGTTATAATATATTAGGTGCTCTAGTACAAGTAATTTGTTTACGCCAACTATGTCTGCTATTTTTTTTACTCCAAATTCTTGTGCTAAGTCTAACGCTTTATGAAGTTCTTCTAGACTATTTGAATTTACTATGAGGACTATTATTTCTTTTTGTTCTTCAGGCGTAAGTTTTGAATAATTTTTAATTATTTTATGGCTTAGAACTTCCGAAATTAATCTCCTTGCTTGTTCTTCATTGAATCCACTTAGTTTTGTTAATCTGAGTATAATAGCCAAGATATGCGGGTCTCTAAGTTCTTTGCATTTTCTAAAGAGGTCATGTACTTCTTTTAGTCTAAAGATCAGGTCTTTTTTTGAAGTATCCAGTAAATCTAAAAACTTAATTAAAGTATCTATACCAAAAACACCGGGCATGTGATCAATAACGAGATTTGTAGCTATTTTTTCTAAAGATAATATCTGATTAAGAAATCCACCAAACTGTTTTTCTAACTCTGCTTTTTGTTCTTTTTTCATAACTGCTTCTCGAACTCTGAAAATAATTTTTGTTGCTTTATGTCTTTGGTGTCTAATTAGCCTAAAAAGTAGTAATGCACTCCATAATTTTGATGGACCCTCGCTATTAATATGTTTCTGTACTAAATCTGCGGTTTTTGTAGAATGTTTTATAAGTCTGGAAATCTCGTGAAAAGCTTCTTCTGTGAATTTGCTTCTTGGCCCTTTGTATAATGTGTCGTGGATTTGTTTTATGTGTTCCTGAAATCTTGTGTGTGAAAATTCCGTAATTTTTTCAATCATTTTATCATCTAAGTAGTTTTAAAATTTGTTCTAAATTTTTTTTCTGTGCTTCTTCTGAACTATTGAAAACTAAGCCGTGTCCTGAAAGTAATATTTTGAAATCAAGCGCTTTGATTTTCTTTAAACTTGAAATTATCTCTGCTTTGCTTGATGATATAAGATCAAATCGACCGCAACTATCTTCGAATAGCACATCCCCAGAAATGAAAATGCCATTTTTCTTGTCATATAAGGAAATTGAACCTGATGTGTGCCCGGGAGTAATTAACACCTTAAATTTTGAACTTCCAATATCAATGTACTCATCGTTTTTTAAAAATGATAAATTGTCTGGATAATATTTATTTACAAAAACTTCTGATATAGTATAAAAGTCGTCTTTTGTTTTTAGGTATAAGCCATCCTGTTCAGAGATGAAGAACGTTGCTTTTGGAAAATATTTTCCTGATGCAAAGTGGTCTGCGTGTGCATGGGTTATGATAATTTTTTTAATATCTGAAAACTTGTAGCCCCGTGATTTCAAAAAAGCTCCTAAATGCTCTTTACTATGTAGTCCGGGGTCTATAAGTAAAGGCTCTTTCCCAGTAATTAGATAGGTATTTGATGAGAAGTTGTTTGTTTCTGGATATAGTACAAATACATCAGTTGTAACTTGCATATAATAATTACCTTAAGATATATTATATATTTTGCTTTTTCTTGCATCACTAAGATACATTTAAAAATGTTCAGTACATAATATAATCAGGTGATTGTAATGTGGTGGTTGTGGCTTATACTTGGTATTGTTGCATTGCTGATAATAATTCTAATCTATTATTACAATAGAATTGTTGTTCTTTGCAATAGAATTGAAAACGCATTTTCTCAGATAGATGTTCAGCTAAAGAAGAGAAATGACTTGATTCCTAACTTGATTGAAACAGTTAAAGGATATGCTAAACACGAAAAAGAAGTTTTTGCAGATATAACTAAAGCAAGAAAAGAAATGATGGCATCAGGTTCTTTTGAGACAAAAATGAAGGCAAGCGATATGATGTCAAATGCTTTGAAATCAATATTTGCTTTGGCAGAGAATTATCCAGATTTGAAAGCAAACACAAACTTCTTGGATTTACAAAGAGAATTGTCGGATATAGAATCAAAGATTGCTTACACAAGACAGTTTTACAATGATTCAATTTTGTTCTACAACACAATAATTGAGACATTCCCTGGAAATGTATTTGCTGGGTTGTTTGGAAAAAGTAAACAAACATATTTTGAAGCAACAACAGAAGAAAGACAAAATGTAAAAGTGAAATTCTGAATAAGGTTTATCCTTATTCTTTTTTATTCTTCTTATTGTGGTGTCTGTTATGAATAACCAAGAAAGTAATTTTGTAAA
>CAZMCX010000018.1:0-4131 GCA_964565125.1 uncultured archaeon | reverse complement strand
AAAACAAAATTATTTCTGGGTCATCAAATTAAATGGTGTTAATTATGAATGACCAAAACGATTATTTCAAAAAATATCAAAAGATTAGTTTTTATGATCAGGTAAGAAAGAACAAATGGCAGTCATTTTTTTTGATTTTAGTAATTATTCTTATTATAATTGCTCTGGGCTATGTTATTGGCTATTTTTATAACCCTGATATGATTTGGTTTTTCATAATAATCGCAACAGTTATTTCAGTGATTTATACTTTAATTGGACTTTATGCTGGTTCAGGTATTGTTTTAGCATCTGTGGGCGCAAATGAAGCAGATCCCTTAAAATATAGGGATTTGCATTCTTTAGTTGAGGGTTTATCTTTGGGTTCTGGATTGCCAAAGCCAAAAATTTATGTTATGCCTGTAGAAGAAATAAATGCATTTGCATCAGGCAGAAATCCAGAAAATGCAGTTATTTGTGTTAGTGCTGGCGCCTTGAAGTTTTTAACAAAAAAAGAACTGGAAGGAGTTCTTGCACATGAATTGAGTCACATAGGAAACTATGATATTAAATTTATGACTTTGACTGCAGTTATGGTTGGCCTGATTTCTATAATTGCGCAAATATTCTTGCGTAGTCTTTGGTTTTCATCAGGAACTGGTGGCAACAAAAATGGAATTTTTATAATAATTGGAATTGCATTTGCGATTTTAGCCCCTCTTTTTGCAATTATTGTACAGATGGCTATTTCTAGAAGACGAGAATATATGGCAGATGCTAGTGCAGTTAAGCTTGCAAGAGATAATACTGGACTAATTGGTGCTTTGAAAAAGATTGGTGGGTATTATGAACAAAAGCAAAGCAAATTAGGTGGCGGGGCAGTATCATCTTTGTTTATTGCCGAACCCTCTTTGACACAGAAATTATTTTCATCTCATCCTCCTTTAAAGGATAGAATCAAGGCTTTGGAAGCGATGTGATTAACATGGCAAAAAACAAGTTATAGAAGGGCATTTGGCACAGTGTAGGGGCAGTGCTTGCGCAAAAACTTAAACCTGTTTCTGGAAAAGAATGTATAAAAATTTTATGTAACAAATTTGGTTTTTATGTGGCTAGACAAGTCAGATTGTATTAAAGAAAAATACAAAATTGGGACCTATTGGAACAGTAGTGCCTATGCACAATGAATTAAAAATAGGCACTTTAAAAAGTATTTTGGAACTTGCAAAAGTAAAAGAAGAAGATTTTGTTGAATATATTTAATTAATTACATTTTTTCCAACCTTTCAAAATTGCCTTTAGACAAAAATAATGCGTAAGAATATGGTGAAATCTTTCCTAGATTTTGCATAACTGCTTTCTTTAAGACATATCTTTTCTTGTATTGGAAATATTTTTTTATGTTGATGTAATGCTTCGCGCTTATAGGGAAAAGATCTGGGCAAGGGGGGCAAATTGTTTTTGTATAGTTTAGTTTTGTATTTTCTACTCCCGATATCCACACATTTTCACTTTCTAGTAAGTCAGATATTTTTTGTTTTTTAATTGATGCAAATCCTTTCCCTGTTTTTGGATTATAATATACAAAGCCAAGATTTTTCTTTGCATTCTTTTTTACAACTTTAAAGCAAACCTTTGCATAATGTTTTTCTGTAAATGCAAGTAGGGGTAAAACTGATTTATCATACTGCTTAGCAATAAATTCGCAGAATCCTAATAGACTTCTTATTCTCATCTCTTCTGAGAACCCGTTCAAGTGGATTTTTGCGCCATATACTTGTTCTGATTTATTTGGGTATTTTCCGCCAAGAACAGCGATATCTGTTGCGGTTGTGCAAACAATAGAATTTAGTTTGCATGATTTTAGGATATTCTTTAATGTAAGAACTGGAGACCCAAAAGGATCTATAATAAAAAAATCTTCTTGCTTTATAGGGAAAAGCTCAGCTCTAGAGAGGTAAATGTTTAATTCGACTTTGTTGAGTTTGGCATTCTTCTCTGTTTCTTCTACTGCTGCTGGGCTCAAATCATTTGCAGTTACCTCAATCCCCAAATCTTTTGCTAGTGCAATTGAAAGAATTCCTGATGCACACATTAAGTCCACTGCTTTTTTTGCTTTGAACTTTTTGGCGAGTAGAAAAGTAAGTAATCTGTTTTTGTACATTTCTTTATTTAGAAACACAGGCATTGCTTTTCTGAGTTTTTCATCAGTATTAGTGTCCACCTTAATTTCAGAAATGTATTTCTCAGAATATGATTGCATAGTTATTATTTATTGTGATAGTTTTTTTATTTCCTTCGTAATATCAAAACGTTTTTTTCTGAAAGATAGAATTACTTTTCTTTGGCCCCGATCTTCTAGAAAATAGAATAATATCCCTTCTGTTGGCGCCAGTGTTACACTTGCTTCTGTTAAAGTCTTTGTTGGCTTTCTTGCTCCAAATATTTTTTCTAAATCTTCTTTTTCTTTTATTATTCCTAACGCAGATAAAACTGCATATTCTGCTCCCTCGTGACTTACTGATAAAACTATTGGTTTCCGGTTTCTAGAGATCCGAGAATATACTTCTTTGTTTAGATCTCTAATTATTTGAATACCCATAGGCCTTAATTCTTCCAAACTTTTTCTAGCATCTACTTCTCCAAGTGCTTTGTTTGGTTTGTAAATCTCCTTTGTCTTTTGGTTAGGCATTTCCTTTCTAGAATATCCTGCTTTTGCAATGTGGCCAGTATTTTGTGATCTGCTAAATCTAGATGATAATATTGAAAGTTTAAAATCTGATGGCAAATTTCTTCCAGCCCAATGGGCGTGCATAGCCCCCTCTGGAGTTAATTGTTTTCGGTCTTTTGTAGGTATGCTGTGTCTAGCAACAACTGCAAACCCGTGTGTATTTTCCATTAGTTTCTTATGACTTATACTTATTCTTCTTGGTGGCATAAAAATCACTTAATAGTCATAATTTCTCCTGTATTTAAATCCATTCTTATTTTTGATCCGTCTTTTAATTTTTTTGTTGCACTTTGTGTTCCTACTATGCAAGGAATTTTTAATTCTCTAGAAAGTATCGATGCATGGCAAGTTATTCCGCCCTCGTCAGTGATAATTGCTTTAACTGTTTTTAAATATGGTACAAAATGAGGGGTTGTTTGTAATGTTACTAAAATTTTGTTTTCTAATTCTTTTTGAGATAGAGAATCTAATTCTTTTTGGGTTTTTACTATCTTTACTTCTCCAATGATTTCTTTTTCAGAACTGTATACCACCTGTCCTTTTAGTTCATTAGGCTCTTTAGGGGTTATGTGTTTTTGTATTTTGCTAATTTGCTTTTTGTCTGAAATTATTCCAATTGTTTTGTCTATACAATAATAAATGCACTTTGATTTTTTTCGTTTTAAAATTATCTTTTTTAATTCTGCTTTTTTGTATTTTCTGAATTCATTAATGGTGATATATTCAATAATTTCTTTTCCAAACCCAAATTCAGAGTCTAAATATTTTTGTAATTTTTCTAAAAATCTTTCTTCATAAAATACAATTGTATTTCTCCAATAATCATGTTTCTTTAATGCAATCTGTGCATTTATTGTTTTTGCTAATTCAGGACTTTTTGTTGCAACCATTCCAAAAGAAAATAATTGCATGGTATTTGCTTCATGTTGCATATATTTTTCTAAAGCTAAATTTAAAGTTTTTTTTGTGATTTGTAGTTCATCAAAATTTTTTAATAAATCTAAATCATCTTGGATAAGTAGATCAAAATAATGTCCAGTAAAATGTTCTCTTGTTATATCGTGAAACTCTTTTGCACTAGTTGTAAGAAAAAATCTTATTAATTGGCTATTTTGTGGTCCTAGCATACGATCTATTGGTTTTGTGTAATACTTTGGCAGAAAATTTAGTTCTCCTAAATACTTTAAAGAAAAAGTAAAAATATTGTTGTCTTCTCTTACCCCCCCAAACCAATTATTAGATAAAATTTTGTCAAGAATCAACTGCATGTAAATGTTAAGTAAACAATTATTTAAAAATAGTGGTTGAGAACAATGAATCTATTTATATTGTCTAGGACAATAGCCGCCAATAATTTAAGGTATCTTTTTTAAAGCTTTTCTCATATCTAAGATATATATTTCCTAAAGGGCTTCTTTTAG
>CAZMCX010000017.1:0-11272 GCA_964565125.1 uncultured archaeon | reverse complement strand
CTAGTTGTAACTACCCCATCCTCTTCTTCATCACTACTTACTTCTTCATCAGCAACTTCTTCATCAGCAATACCATAATTTGTAGTACCACCGGAGTCTGTCACTGGAACAACATATAATGTTACATTCCCACAAGATATATCATCAGGGTCATTTGCCCCAGTCAAAGCAACACTTATAACCCCAGTTCTTGTTGTTGTTCCAAAGGAAGGAGTAAATACAAATGCAAGAGATTTAGTCTCACCTGCAGTTAAAGTAGTTTGATTACTAGTATCAATATTTGACCTTGAACCTACTGAAAAATAAGTTAATGTTGGGGTGCTTGTTATTGTTGCGCTCTCTTCCCCAGAATTTCTTAATGTGTAACTAACAGTATAACTATCTCCACTTGATAAATTAGAGTCATCAGAATTACAGCTATAATCATCAAGAATCACATTTGCAGGATTAGTTACTATTAAAGTTGTGTTCCCAGTTGTACTAGATTCATCACCAGAAACAGTTACTAATAGAGAATATGTTCCTGCCGCATTTCCTTGAATGATCCAGCTTGTTGTAGTAGTATCGGATATTGTTCCAGGGTATTGTGTTGAAACCCCATCACTTGCTACCGGGCTTGTTGTCAAACTTTCATTTGATATTCCAGTTCCGCTTAATTCTGCTATTACCCCGCTATCGCTACCATTTATTGTTGCTGTTAAAGTAGTTGAACTTCCTACTCCAATACTTGAATCAGTGAAAGAAAGGGATACTGATAAGGCAAATCCAAAAGTACTTAATAGTAAAATCCCAAATATTAATGAAAATATTTTTGAATACATTCACATCACCCCTAGCTCCCCTCGTTATTACTTATGTAGAAAGAACTCCATGCAGAATCCTTATACGCTAATTCATCAACTATTGCAGATATATCCGCCTTTATTTCATATTTCCAACAGTTTGTGTCTCCAATACCTGCACCCAAGTTCCCAAAGTTAAAGACCCATTTATCTATTATTCCAATTCTGTTTCCAGTAAACTTTCCTTTTAGACTCATAGAATCATTTCCAAAATCTTGTGCACAAGTGTTTTTCTTAATTAGTAAAGCACTTACATTAGCATCTACTATATTCATATCAGCCTTTGATCTATCTACAAATGATACTTCATAATAGTGGTTCACATCTGCCAAGTTAGAATCTGCCCACATAGTATAATCTGATGCAGTTAAATCTGAATCAGCAATTATTGCTGCAGAAGGCGCCCTATAATTTGTTCTATTATAGAATTCTACTACGCTTGTAGTTAAATTTCCATCAAACCTTACATCATCTAAAACAAAGTTGTGGTCTGAATTAAAATCCCCTACAAATCCAAAATTTATTTCCGTCATATCCCCCACATTTATGTCTACACTTAAGTAGTTCCAATCTAGATTACTTAGCTGTGCAACAAAAAAGTGATCTGTATTCACATCAGGGATATTCACATCCCACAATTCAGTTGTAAAGTTATAATAGTAATTTCCATCAGAAAAGCCACCTGGATAGTAGAATGCCATAGCTTTCAAATTAGTATCAGTAGTTGCAAATGCCCAAAAACTAAAGTTAAAGTCTTCATTCTGGTGGTTATACAATATTGTTGGATTATCTAATTGTGGTTCTACATTTCCATCAAATAGTAATGATTTCTCGTCTGTCTTTACATTTGCATCAGATACTATAAAGTAGGTATCATCTTGTGATTCTGAAGATATCCACCCATCTGGGCTATTATTGTCCTCCTGATTATAATCTTCAAAAGACCAGTTTTTGCCTTGATGCTCTAAAAGATTAACTTCTAGATCAGAAGTTGTTGAACTTGCAATAATAATAGAATCTACAGTACAATCGTTCTTCCCACTTGTTGCATTGTAATCTCCCAGACAAATTGGCCAATTTGTAGACATCCCTTCAGACCTCATCCCAAACGCTTCATCCATCTCATTAAAGTTATAGTCATCGTCTACCATATAAGTTCCATAAGTTACATCTCTTAAGAAATAATAGTTCTTGTCTTTTGAGCCGTCGTTATCTAAATCATAGTCATCTGCTAGTTCACTAAATACTCCTGCAAACTCATAATTATTTCCTTGTATTCCATAATTATTGTATGGGCTTTGATTTATGTCAACAGACAAGTTAGTTCCAGCATATCTGCTTGCCCTTACAAATCCAAAGTCGGCTGATAATTTCTTTACATGGAATACTGGTCCTTCCCAAGGCATTAATTTTTCCTTGTTTCCGCTTGCATCCTCAATTATTAATTCTAGCTGATATTCTCCAGTTTCCTCTATGTTCATCTTTAGGAATACAATTCCATTTGCATCACTATTATTATCATTATATACTGTATACCCAGTTGACAAAGTTTCCATCTGCTTGTTTATGAAATCTATTTTTTTTACCTTATTTATAGTAACCATAATATCTGGCAAAAGGTTTCCAGAAATATCTGTTATGACTAAAGGGATTACCATATTTCTATCTACATCAAACTCCCCAGCCCAATTCTGACCTTGACTATCATTTGCAGAAACAATATCTTCAGGCACACTTATATATTTAATTCCAGTTAAGGTTACATTAGTTATCATTGGTGCATTTCCATCTTCTTGTAATTCAGTAATTATTGATTTATCATTTGGTGTTACATTTAGATCATCATTTGCAAAATTACAATCTTGATTCAAATCAATATATATTCTTGGCTCGTTTATATCCACCAATATAGAGTAGTTAAAATCACTATCTCCTTGCCCCGGATAATAGAAATAATCGTAAGCTATTGTACCTACATCAAAGTTATTATCACCACAAAAGCTAGGTTTGTTCGACGCATCAGTATCTAAAATATTTATATCTAAACCGCCATTCAACCAATCATTTATATATTGTATTTCTCTTGTTCCCTGGTTATCGGAAAGTACAGTTGCAGCAAATTGCTTTATCGTTATTGTCCTAGAGTACATTGTATGGATGTCATCTATTACAAAATCAAATTCTAAGTCATAATCTCCTAAGTCAAGACCAGCAGGAATAAATACATCTATATTGTAATCATCTGCATAATTATCATCACGGGGATTTGAATTAAAATTAAAGTTAACATCATTCTTTTGAACCCCATTCACATAGAAATTCAAATCATCTCCGCCAGAAACAACATTAAATGTTTTCATATCTATTAAGGAGATTGTTAAAGACACATCTCCAGGAGAAGTTCCATTTATTACCCACCTTACATTTGAATCTGGTGCGCCTTTAATGTCTTGGCCGCCGCCCATCAGGGATTCACCACAACTAACACCAGTATTAGTATAATTACATATCTGTAATCCAAACCCTTGTATTACAAATGGAGCCATTGCTGTGTCTATTTCTTCATTCCAATTTACATCATATACTGCTTCATAAAATCCTGGCACTAAATCACTATCTGGATTTATCCTAACCATTCTTCCAGGATCTATAACACTTCCTTTTGTCCAGTTTGCATCAATATTCCGGTCAACTATATCTGCATAAATTAGTTTTCTACCCGCACTATCATCAGTTTCATAGAACAACTTAGCAGTTCCTGGTGGAATACTATATTCGCTTGTATCTGCAAATTCAGTTCCACCAAAGCCCGCACCTGTTCCATTAAATACAAATGTAGCAATATCTATGTTTTCATCCATTCCTAAATAAGCATTTTCTAAAAATTCTAAAACTGCACCATCTTGTTGATAATCTCCAGGGAACCCAAATGCAAAGAACTTCTTTACCATCACAAAGCCTATCCCCTCATCAGTACTTGTCCCGTCATTCACATCAACAGTTATTTCATACATCCCGGTGTTTAAATCAGAACCAAGATCTAAATATGCAACTCCTGAAGCATCGGCAATTGCACTAAAACTTCCTAAATTTACCTCTTCCATATTCTCTACATCATATATTGTAGATAGGGATACACTTGCATAAGCCACGGCTTGTTTAGATGAGTTTTTTACTGTAACAACTAATACTACGTTTTCACCAGGGATTACATAAGGAGGTCCACCATATGAATCCTTATTCAAATCCACGGATATTTTAAATGTTTTCTTACTTGCAGACCCATAAGCATCTATTTGCGCCCCAGTATTTGAATTTGTATCTAAGACTGCTTTAATCTCAAACTTTCCAGAAACACTGCTAAATGCTTCTGCATCTTTATCTATTTCAAAAAATTTTAAATTTGTGTTATAATCATAATCGCTTGCACTAAAATCAGTTGAAACACCAGATTTTATTACAGTCAGTGTAAGGATATCCGCAACATTTAAGTCAGTAGTAGACCCATTAGATAAATCTATTGTACTAATTACAAAACCAATATTTTCATCAAAGAATTCAAACTTGTATGCCTTCTTATCAATTTCTCCTTCTGAGTTTATTGCGGACTCCACATCTATTGGCTCTAAGAACACCACATATTTTTGCACTTTCAATTTCTGGGTTTTAGAATCTAAGTCTACCCCAGAATAGTCATTAGAATAATTGTCATTCAAATCCAAGTTGTACAGATATTCACCTTCAGTTGAGGGTGCAGTTACCAGTAATTCACAAAGTTTTTCTGTTGAATTATAACTTACATTATTATCTGCCCACGATACAGTAGTTGTTGTTTTCTTTCCCGCCCCATTATATTTTATCTTATCCAAAAGCAAAACACATTTTGCATCTGTGTTTATATCTTCAGGCTGTCCAGTAGTTAAATCATTAATCCCAAATAAAAAGGTTACTGTGCTACTAGGGGCATAAACTCCCGCAAACTTCTCTTTTGTTCCAGCATTACTATTTTTCTTTAGTTTAAATTCTGGTGCGTAGGCAGTAACATAAAAGTCAAGGTTTAAAGTTTGGTTATAATCTCCATAAGTTCCAATTACCTTCATGCTGTGCTTTCCTGCATCCAAAACGCTTAGGGCGATTATATTCTTTTTCAAGGGGCTACTTACAGTAGTAAGACTTCCAGCATCTGTTTTGTAATATATCTTACTTAGGGTCACACCAGTATTATTTATATCGGTTGCAAACACAACCAATTCTAAACTCTCCCCAGTTCCATAGGTTCCTTTTGATTCATCTAAATCATTTTGAACATAGGCAATTAAATTAAAAGATTTCACATTAAAAACAAAGGTCTTATACCCTGCTGTGTTTTCATCTTCAACATTATTTCCAACTAATAATTTATACATTCCCGGAGTTGTATTGAAATCGGTTACAGGGATTGTAATATTATTATCTGCATTTGCATCATAAGCATCTATAAAAACTCCAGTTGGGCTAAAAAGATAAAGTTTCCACAGCCCAGTAAATCCAGCCACCAAATCTCCGTTTTCATCATAATAAAGTGGAGCTACCACTATATTTTCATCAGTAGTAATATCTATTATTGAAGTTAAATTTCCTACATCCCAGTTCAAGTCAACATCTCTAAATCCCGGCAAATAAAATTCAAAGTCTTTGGACAATGCAGGGCTAGTTGTAGTCATAGTTACAGTTAAATCTGCACCATTCAAATCCAAAACACCATCACAATTTAAGTCTAAATTAAAATTAGCATAAGTTCCATCAGCATAAGCTACTGTTGTTGCATTATAATCACAGTCATTTTGGTCTAATGCCAAATTAGCTGCAACTGATACGCCTGTATTTGCGGTACCATCTGTACTTGTATCAACAAATACTTTCAATATTGCGTTTCCATCTGTTGCCCAAGTTTCATTAAATTTATACCACATACTTGCAGAAAAAATGCAAGATGCAGATAAAATAAAAAATATGCCCAAAAGTCCAATAAGATATGCTTTCACAATATTCCCCTTCAACAAGATGAATTGACTAGTTTTATTTATGCTCCGCTAAAAGAGCAGAAAAAATACTATTTATTTAATATCACGAACTATATAAACCTTATTATTCTAATTATACTATGGTCAAAACTACAAAAGACACAATTTATATTCCAAAAGCAAAAGAAATTATTGACAACGCAATCAAAAAAGTAAAAAACGAAGTTGATAAAATAGAGAACGATGCCAGAGTTCCAAAGCATTTTTTTATTGCAGATAAAGAAAAAAAAAGGATTTATCATTTCGCTGACGAAGTAAAAACAACTTTAGAAGGAGTGGTAAAACCATTTCCAAACATTGATAAGCTCAAAGATGTTTACAAAGAATTATTATTAAATGAAATTGATTTAGAGACTCTGAAAAAGAGCTTAAGCCATGTTGCAAAAACCAAATTTTTAATTAACAGTTTGAAAAACAATTACATCCAAAAAATAAGAACGAACCTCAAAGCAGCGCCAAAGTTACGAACAGAGTTTTATGGCAGGGTTCAATCAATTGTAAAAAAATTGGATCCGTCTTTATCTTATATTTTAATTGCATCAAGGACAATAAGAAAAGCACCTGCTTTCAAAGATTATCCTACTGCAGTCCTAGTAGGAATCCCAAATTCGGGGAAAAGTACATTCCTTAACAAAATCACTGGTAGCAAGGTGGAAATCAGGGATTATGCTTTCACAACAAAAAGACTCCAAGTTGGATTATATGAACAAAGATATGAAAAATACCAAGTTATAGATTCGCCAGGGCTATTAGTAAGAGATTTTTCAAAATTAAACATTATTGAAAAGCAGACAATTATTGCATTGGAGAAACTTGCAAAGGCCGCAATATTTTTGATCGATTTAACAGAAGATCCTGGAAAACAAAGGAAACTAATTTCAAAATTACTTGAAAAAGTAAACAAAGAATTCATAATAATTTACACAAAAAAAGACATGATGCTTCCAAGAGAAGTAGACGACTTCAAGGTTCAGTTCAAAGAATTTAGCCCACAAAAAGACTTTACTCTAGATCTAAATCACACCTCTCCAAAAGTAATTGAGGAAATAAAAGAGGCAATTACAAAGTTACTAAAAAAAGATTCTGCTAGCAAATAGAATAAAGATGACAACAGTTAAGTTACAAGATGCTAAAAAAAATAAAGACAAAAAGTTGGCAAAGAAATCAATACAAAGAAGTGCAGGATAAACTTTGGCATCCTACTTAACTTATTGCCTAGTAATCAATACCTTCTAGTGCTTTTATTCCTTTCTTATATATGTGCTTTTTCTCTTTCATTTCAGTAACTATATCTGAGATTTGCTCTAAAGCATTAATCCTTATTCTGCCCGTAATAATAAGAACTGGATAGCCCGCACCTTGAAATTTAGAAATAGATGCCACTACTTCCTTTTTATCCAACAAGCCATAATACAATGCCATCCCAAGTTCATCAAGCATAATTACATCACAATCTTTTTGTTTTTTTTCAAAAAAAGATAAGCCGGTCTTAGCAAATACAAAATGTTTTTTTTCTGGACTAGACCCATTCACAAAAGAAGAATCTCCAAAGCAGTAACCATTTAGGCTCTTGCTTTCGATAGTATTATTTTTTAGAAATTGTAATAATAATACATTTTTTCCCGCTGCTTTAGCCCTTAAAAGAGCCCCAAGCCCAGCAGAAGTCTTTCCTTTTCCAGTTCCATAATAGTAAATAATCATTCTAAATCACACGTATTACAAAGATATCTAACCCCAACAGGTCCATTTCCCTACTTACCTACAAGCCCATTTACATCGAACACTTAGAATATCCACAAGATATACAGGTATAACAACCTTCTTTTGCAACCATTTTCTTTTTACAAACTGGACATTCGTCTTTAGGAACTTCCACTATTGTTTTCTGTTTTGGGGCAGGATTTTCTTTTACAGTAATTTTTTCTTGGCTTTGGTTTTTATTTCCTTTATTAAGAACTTGAACTTGCCTACTTCCATCCCTATACACAGTTAAACCTTTACAGCCCAAAGAATAAGCTAATTTATAGGCTTTAGATACATCATCCACATTTGCGTCATTAGACATATTTATTGTTTTTGACACCGCACTATGCACTCTTTTTTGGAAAGCTGCTTGCATTCTAACATGCCATTCTGGGCTTACATCCTCAGAAACAACAAATACTCTTTTTATATCATCCGGTATTTCTTTTATACCTTGTAATGTGCCTGTCTCTTTAATCTTATAAACCAAGCTCTCGCTATACAAACCCCTTTTTCTTAATTCCTCTTCAAGTAAGGCATTAACATAAACAAAATCCTGCCCTCCAAGAACTGTTTTTGTATAAACCAAAGAAAAGAAAGGTTCAATACCAGAAGACACATCAGCAATCATACTAAGTGTCCCTGTGGGGGCAACAGTAGTAATGGCTGCATTTCTCATACAAGAGTATCCTTTTTTCTCCCAAAGACTCCCCTTAAATGCAGGAAAACTACCTCTATCCTCAGCAAGCCCCCCAGAAGTTTCTATTGCAACATCTTCTATAAACTTCATAACTTTGTCTGCAAGATAAATTGCTTCATCAGAGTTATATGGTATCTTCAAAATATAAAGCATATCTGCCCAGCCCATAACACCAAGCCCAATCTTTCTGCTTGATTTTGACATTTTCTCAATTGCTTCAAGTGGAAACTTATTCATATCTATTAAATCATCCAAAAATCTAACACCCAATTCAACAGTCTTCTTTAATTCATCCCACAATATTTTTCCATTATCCACAAATGCAGCCAAATTTATTGATCCCAAGTTACAGCTTTCATATGGCAAAAGGGCTTGTTCACCACACGGATTAGTTGATTCTATTACACCCATATTTGGAACCTGGTTCTTTCTGTTTATTTCATCAATAAAAATTACTCCCGGTTCTCCATTATTCCATGCCATTGTAACTATTAAATCAAAAATTGACTTTGCATTAACTCTTTTAACAACACCTTTTGTTCTTGGGTTTATTAAATCATATTCTGCATTTTCATCCAAAGCTTTCATAAACTCGTCAGTAATTGCTACAGAGATATTAAAATTAGAAATCTGCCCTTCTTGTTGTTTACAGGTAATAAATTCTATAATATCTGGATGATCTACCCTTAAAACCCCCATACTTGCACCTCGCCTTTTATTATGCACCAAAATACTGTTTGCTACAAAATGTCCTTTTTCTGGGACCATAATATCCATTGTATTGGTTTTTTCTTTATCTATTGCCACAATAGGGCTATAAAAATATTTATTATTTAGTAATTTAATTAGCTGTTCATGATGTAATTCTGGAAATTCTTTCAATAATTCTTTAAGTTTTTTTCTTGAAAGATTCCTTTTTGATTCTCTAATATCAAGATAATGTTGAATAGCCCGATACATTTTTCTATTTGCACCAAGTTTTGCTCTTTTTTTACCACACCCTCCCCTAGACTTATTATAAAGTTCTCTTAAAAGAGTTTCTTGATGTGGAATAATATCATAAGGTTCAATATTTTTTTCTTTTTGTTTTTCTAACAAGGCTTGTTTCTTTCTTGGGGAAATAAAATTCACATTCTTTATGAATTCATCCATACTGCTTTGTTGTATAATATTCAAATTATACATTTGGTTCTTTCCAAACCTATTTTTTGATTTTGGTGGACCCAGACTAATATTTGACACCATTCCTAATCCAAATAAAAGCTGTTGAACATCTTTCACTAATTTTTTCGATGCAGATGCTAATTGTGGATATCCATCAGGATGTGTGCTTCCATCGCCCTCAAATAACCCCCTTACAAAAGCTCTAGCACTTTCTGCAGAAGATTCAAAAACAACTGATGGAACAAAAGCATTTAGTGAGCCATCTTTTTTACAACCAATTTTTTCAAAAAAATTGCACACTTCTTTTGAATAAAATACAAGACACACAGATTTATCATTCGGCTTTTTTTGCACATAGCCTAATTTTAAATTAAAATAACACTGCATTATTTCCGTAATCCTTTTACTTAATTCTTTATCTTTATCATCTACTGCAAAGATTAACCGCCCATTTGTGCTTATGCAACCGTCAGCCATATATAACCCTAATAACTCTGCAATTTGGGGATCCATTTTGGGAGGTATTTTTACATTGTTTGAGTTATGGTGTTTTTTATATAATATCTTAGGAAAAGATACATCTAAACCATTATGCCCCCCCAGTACATGCACTATCCAATCCCCATTTTTAAGACTCTCGGCTTCTTTCCAAGAAAATTTTCCATTTTCATCAATAATACTGATTTTATGGTTATATGTTGCCTTAATCTCTGTGCCAAGCTTTGTCTTTACACAATACACTTCTGCTAGTCCATTATCTTCTGCAATATAAGCATTATCAAAGGAATCATTTGTATAAACATTATATTTTGTTTTATTATCTCCTAAGGGTGGGCAATTTAATAAATTTCCTAAAGGTAAAACACCCTTATTAGTCCTCACTAAACTATCAGAAGCAATACATCCGCCCTGTTTTATTATTTCTGTTGCAGAATCAAATACTTTCATAAAAGATACTGGCCCAGAAGCCACGCCAAAAGTACTTTTTACAACATCCCCTTTTGGTCTAAGCCTAGAAAACGACATTCCTGTGCCTCCACCCCCTTGTTGGATTAGTGCCACAGACTTTAAACTGTCAAAAATTCCATTCATAGAATCTTCTATTGGAAGAACAAAGCAAGCAGTAAGCTGTTGCAACGCAGCCCCGGCATTCATTAATGCTGGGCTATTAGGAAGGAACTTTAAAGAACTCATTAGTTCAAAGAATTCTTCTGAATGCTGTTTTATTAATTCTTTAGCAGTTTTCTTATCTGGAGCATAGTTAGCCTCTGCAGAAGCAATATTATTTGCTACTCTTCTAAACATCATTTCTGGAGTTTCAACTACTTTCCCATTTTCATCTCTTAATAAACACCTTCCCTCCAATACTTTTATCGCATTTACAGAAAGCTTTGTTTTTACATCCTCACCAAACACAGCTTTTCTAAGTTCTCTTATTTGCCTCCGATATTCCCTATATAAAATAAAAGATTTTGCCACTTCTTTGTAGCCTTTCTCCATAAGTACTTTTTCTATTAAATCAGATATGTCTTCAACCGATGGAGTTTCTTTAGAATCTTTTTCTTCTAAATCCACTAGCACTTCATCCACAATCTGTTTTACAGGCATTATTGGCACATTAACAGATTCAAAGGCTTTAGTTATTGCAGTTTCAATTCTTTCTTTATCAAAATCAACAATTCTAGCATCTCTCTTTCTTACTCTTTTGATCATAAAATCACACCTTATATTTTACTGAGCCTGAAACAATTTCTGTTAAG
>CAZMCX010000016.1:3195-11485 GCA_964565125.1 uncultured archaeon | reverse complement strand
TTGCGTTTAAGCAAATTACTTTCTTGATCCATAAATAACACCTAATATTTTATGGGGCCTGAAATAATTTGCGTTTAAGCAAATTACTTTCTTGATCCATAAATAACACCTAATATATTTTAGGCAGGAAGAAATTATAAAAATATCTAATTGGGGTAAGGCAGATAATAGTTAGATTTATATATAATAGAAAGTTAATATCTTTATGAAACACCCTAACGAAAAAATAATGAGAAAACTTATTGCTTATACATTGAAAAAATCAG
Organism: uncultured archaeon; assembly: GCA_964565125.1. Taxonomy (GTDB): domain Archaea; phylum Iainarchaeota; class Iainarchaeia; order Iainarchaeales; family 0-14-0-20-30-16; genus JAQTTP01. The sequence continues at coordinate 11,219 of CAZMCX010000016.1, read as the reverse complement.
ATGGACAGAGGACTGGTTGTTTTATTGTAAAGGGCGATAAAATTATTTCTAAAGCAATCTCTACAGTTGAAGAATACAAAGATCCGACAGCACATGGTGAAATGAATGCCGTAAGAAAGATCTGTAGAAAACAAAAGAATTACCATCTAAAGAATTGTTGGATTTATTCTACCCAAATACCGTGTCCAATGTGTACTTCCTTAATTGTTTGGGCTGAAGCCAAAGGAATCGTTTGGGGTTGGGATGGAAGACATACTTGGGGGAAACTAAATATAGACCCCAAGGTAATACTTAAAACCGCAAAGAAAAAAATAGAAATTTTTGGAAATTTTTTGGAAAATGACTGTTTAAAAATCAAAAGATATACAAAGAAATAAAGCCCCCAAGATTTTGCCTATCTGCGGTTCAGTTCATAAAAGTAGTATTCTTCTGGAGACTTACCACTCTTGCCAATTACTTTTAAATGCGATTATCCTAAAAAGTCTTTGGTTTCTATCTTTCTTGGCAAATACTCTTCAGTTATGAACCTAATCCCTTTTCTACTTAGGGCTTCCAATTCTAGCTTGTAGTTTCTCTGTTTCATCAAATCAAACTCTTTCTGCCAGCCTTTGTCCTTCTTAAACCAAGGATATTCCTTCATTTCTTTTATTCTCTTTATGTCTTGCATATTAAGCTTGATTGTTACATTACTTGGGATCTTGAACTTGTCAACATCAGAGATTGTTAGTCCAAGATATTTTGTATCCGGGGTTGCCAATTTCTCTTCAGAATAACTTAGAGAAATGGATCCTTGCTTTATTACTGAATAAATATACATTCCCCACGGATCTGCATCCATCAGGGCATAAACAGGAAGATTATATTCCTTGTTTAACCTCTGAACAAGCCTTCTTTCTGCTCTTGCGGGCTGGCCTTTTCCAGTGATTATAATACACCTGTGCTTTTTCCAGAATTGGTCCTCGTTAAACCTTTTCCATACAGCATCTTTTTCGATAAATAATATGTACTCTGCATCTAAATCTTTTATCTCAATTTTTTCAGGTTCTACATTGGATGGAACTCCCCAACCGCCAGAACCCATTCTTGACAAATCAATAGTATCCTTTCCGTCTTTTACTGTCATCTTCCCAGCAATTATTCCTTTTGTAGATGCAGTCAGGTGAAGTTCTTCTCTTAATAGCCCAAGAGAAGCCTCTAAGTCTTCTATCAGAGGATCTGAGTTATGTAATAACAGATGCCCTCTTCCAGCAATAAAGTTTTGAATTGGTTTTACATTAAAATCCATAGTGTATTTGGGTGTTTTTATAGTTTCTATGGATTTTACTGTATCCCAATAAATATTAGAGTTAAGGTTAAGCTCTAATAATTTCTTGTATTTTGAGTCTTTGAAATATTTTAATATTTTTTTTAACATAATTCTACTAATTGCCCTACTATTTTTAAAGTGGTAAAAGTCTATTTTTTTATAAACTTCCTGTGGTATTTTTTTCTCTTTTCTTGCAAGGTTAATAATGTTTTCTAAACCCGGAATTCTGTCACTAGAATGTTTGGTATTTTTGGTCGAGAACTTATTTTTTTCAGTAATTTGGCTTAATTCACAGGAATAATCTCTATTTCCTACTCTTATTTCATAAGCAACATGATGATTTAATGACCTTTTTTTGTATTCGTAAATATTTGAAAACAGCCCCTTTCTAAGTAATAAAAAAGAAATACCATTTACCAAGTTAACACTTGTAGTGTGGTATCTTATTTCATACCTTGGACCCCTGCTTCCATCCCCCTGTCTAAAACTATCTAAAAAAGAATCAACACAATTTATTGGGGCATCTAATAAGCAATAAGGAATTTCTTTGTCCCAAGATTTATAAAAATTCATGCCTAATCCATATTCTAGTATTTTTGCAAGTAAATCATAACCTACATTTAAATTATATGTGCCATCTTTTTTAGGTAAGGGCTTTGTTGAAGAACAATTGCCCAAAGTATTTTCCAAAGAATTAATAAATTTATTTAAAAATTTTTGAGATTTATTACATATAGATATTCTATATTCCCTCTTTTTTCTTGTTACAATATTTAAACAGCCCTCACTAAGTAAACTACCAAAGATTAATCCTAAGTTTTTATCTTTTTTAATTATAGTTTTGTATTTATGCTTGCCACCTTTTGCAAAGAGAAACAATTTTTTGTAATTGTTTTTTAGATCTAAATTAGTAAACTTGATCAAAGATAGAGGTATTGTTTGCCAATGTTTCCAATTACCCATAGCATAATTATGTTTTAGTTTCAGTTTATTTTGTTCAAGATATTTTTTTATTTTAATTCTGGGGATGCTGTCTAAAATATCAAATATTACTTTTTTATCTCCCTTAAGATATATTTTTTTTATTACTTCCGGGGGGGCGTTATTAATTATATTAGTTACTAAATTAATCTCTTTTTTATTTTCTTTTATTTTTATTTTTCGGGCAATTGCTATATAATCCCCTTGTTTTAAATTTTTTGTAGTAATATTTATTATCTCGCCGTTTTTTATAGTAAAAAGATTATGATCTAATGTTGTCTTTACTATCCTGCCTGATGATGTAGTTATTTTTTTAACTTTATTTGGAGGGTGAATAATTATACAATTTACTGGATTTTCTTTTATTTTTTGGTTTTTGTCAAAACCTACAACAGAAATATCTTTTGTAGAATATACCTTATGTTTAGTGTCATTAATCTCTAATTTTCCCTGCTTTTTAACATAGTTTACGACTTCATCAACTGTTGTGATTTTCATTATGCCTGCTATTCTTACTAAGACTGTTTCGTCTGGGCAAATAGATTCTGCCTGATTTTCAAAAACGTTCTCTTTTGTGCCCCCAATAGTGTGCTTAAGGGCATAGTACAGATCCCTAATTGAGGTTGTTGCCCCATGCTTTATTAGATTTTTTACTTCTGAGGCAACAAGAATTGTTTGCATAAATTTTCTTGCATGCCCAATATTTAAAAAATGCCTTTTACTTTCTTTGTCTCCAAGTTTAATTGTTTTAGAAACTTTATCATAATAAACATTTCCCAAAGACCTTACCGGAATAGAATAATTAGGCTCTTTTCCGTCATCAATTTGTTTAGCAATTTCTGTGCCCATTTTTTCAATTTTTTTTATAGTATCACTCATCGTGATCACCATCCACTTCGAAGTAATCAGTTATTTTATCTTTTTTCTTGCCAACCTTTTCTACTTCTTCCTGATTTTCTTCTGGAACTTCAAGATTTTCTTTATCATTCTGCTCTTCTATTTGGAGTTTCTTAGTAATAATATCTTCTAGCTTGTCTATAAGCTCTTTTTTATTTCTGTCGGTTAGTAGGTGCAAACCCTCAGCAACTTCTTTGGCGTAGTTTAAAAATATTCCCCTTTTTTTCATTTTTGTTTCTAAATGCTTTTTCTTGGATAGGTGTATACCAAGAGATCTTGCTGCAGTCATTAATGCTTTTCGTATTTCTTCTACAATTTCTTCCTCTTCCGCTATTGCTTGCTTTCCTGCGCTTATATATGGAATATGAACAGAAGAGAGATTTACTAGGATTGTGAGTGGAAGATTGTCGATGTCTCTTAAACCATACCTTTTCCAATCTATTGAATTTACTGCTTTTGTGATTCCACAGGCACCGTTGTCAAAAAGCAAAGGCGCCCTATTGGCAAAACGCATTAATTCTAACTTTCTTTCGTTGTTTGCTAAGGCTTGGCCAGCATCTCCGCCATAAGCAATAGCAACTTCTATTTGTATTGGATAGCCACCATGATATACTGTTGGTTTTCTGGATAAAACTGATAAGAATTCTGGTTTTATGATTTTTCTTAGTGATTCTTCTAAGTATTTTTTTTCTATTGGGATCAAGGTGTCAAGCCTTGGGGCAAAAGTTTTTGTTTTATCAATTGCTTTAACAACTTTTTCAAACATTTCCCATGTTGATTTGCCCATAGTTACTCTTGAAATATCGAAATCTAAAAGAGAATTTATGTCTTTAATAACCTTGTCTCCAACTCTGTCAAATTCTTGTTTGAATAAACCAGCAATGGTTTTTTTAGAATTATCTTTTGCAAGGGTTTTTAGGCCATCCACAGTTATGCATTTTATATGTGGTTTTATTTCTTTTGGGGTCTTAGGGATATAGCCACTCGACCTTTCAAAGATGTAAGTGTTGTTGAAAGGGTCTGTGTATTTTATTGTTGCATGCGGGTTTGCAATTGCAGTTCTTTTAAGATATTCTAAAGCATTCTGGCTGCTGTTTTGGTAATTCACTTCTTTGAATTCTGATTTTATTGCAATACCTTTGTAGTCATAATCAAGTTCTTTTTGTAGCTTTATTTTTGGCTCGTTTTTTGCAGTATCTATTTCTAATTCCATATATAGTGGTTTGCCACCAGTTCCAGAGATTATCTTTGAAGGCTTTCCAGTAGTTACTTGGCTTAATAGAATACATCCACTTGCTCCGATTCCTTGCTGTCCTCTTGTGTTATGGCATGCAATTCCTCCACTGCCTGCAACAAAATTTTCATACCCCGGAACAGAAATGTCATAAACTTGCTTAAAACCAGTAGTGATCTTTTTAATATCTATAATTCTTAGTAAACTTAGGTTGGATTCAGTTATTGTTTTGATTTTTTGTAATTTATTTTTTAATAATTCAACCAGTTTTGTTGGTTCATAATTGTTGTCAATGAATCCTAAATTTAATAAATGCTTAAATTTGTGTTTATTTATGTTAGTAATGGATTTACCTTTAAATAATTTATCAAATATCGTGATATATTTGTTTATTTGTATTTTTGTATCTCCTAAATTTAAAACTCTAAAAATGCTGTGTATGGTTGGATTAATTTGGCTTGCTTTTTTGTGTTTAAATTCATTAAGTATTTGAATAGGTAATAATTTGTGTTCCTGTATTCTATACTTCGTATTTGTGGAGAAGACATTAGATTTATTTATATCTTTTCCATAAGTTGTGGTAATATATGCTGTTGATGGCGTTTTTCCAATACCTTTGTTTATTTTTTCATTTTTAGCAGTTATCACACCCTGTAATAACCACAAATATTGCAATTGGTGTGCGAGCGTTTCACTTACTGTAACATACATTAATTGATTTCTGTTTTTTGTGTTGTGCCCATCACCCTGATATAGGGCATCCAAAAAATGTTGTCTTAATTTATAATCTACAGAAAAAATAAATTCAGGTATTTTTTTGTTTTTAGCAAGATGTCCGCACCAATTTTTCATAAGATTAGAAATGATGCCCCCGAATACTTTTAGTCTTAAAGATGCAGTTCTCTCTTCCAATGTGGTGTGTATGCCTTTTGATTTTGCAAAAGATTTAATTTCAGTTACATATTTCTGTTCATGTTTGCCAAAAGTAAATCCTATTTGTCTTTTGTCTGAATGGCCTTCTGCAACATATAATCCTAAGAATCTGACAAATTCTGGAGTTAAATTCCATTCTACAGGTATATCTATAATATTTCCATGAATATAGCTTCTTATTGTTCCGTTTTTTACTTTGTTGTTTAGACCCATTCTTAGTATTATATTAACAGGCAAGAAATGGTTTTTTAGATAATTAGATTGGATAGATTCTTTTAGTACTAATAATTCAGTTTTGTTTTTATCTTTGAGTTGGAAATATTCTCTTAATCTGCCTGTTTTGTCTCTCTTTTTAGTTAATTTTGCCTTTTTAAATAAACTAGAAATTATTTTGTTATCAATGCCATAGCAAAACCATCTTTCTCCAACAGTTTTATCATCTAAGTAATCTAAACAATTAATTTTATGTATTATTTTTGTTTCTGGAAGTTTATTTGGGCAAGCAACATAATCACCTTTTGATAAGTTTCTGGCTTCAGTTTCTTTTATTAAACCCCCTTTATCTAAAGAAAATACACTGTGACATCCAGTTACTTTAATTTTTTTATTATACTTTGTCTTGATTTCATAAATCTCATTTTCTCTGGGATGTCTTATAACATCTTTAATTTTTCTGAAAGTGTATAGATATTTAATATGATCAAAACAAGGAACACTAATATTTAATTTGGAAATATCTTTTTCGTATTCATTCGATTCTAAAAATTTATCCACGAATATTCCTATAGGTTCTAGTTGAATTTTATCATTTTGTTTGTACACCATTAATTCATCAGCAGTTAGTGATTGTATTAGTCTATGAAATTTAGTTCCTGCTAAAAGTTTACCCAAAGCCTTACCTATTTTGTCTCTGGGAATTCCTGGGCCATTATCAATAACATGGACTTCATAGTGCCCTTCGCCCAAAGGCGATATTTTTATTATAATTTCTGGGAGTATGCCTGCTTCTTCACAAGCATCTAATGAATTACAAACATATTCTGCAATTACTGTTGTAAGAGACCTAATTTTTCCGTATAAACCTAGCATTTGCCTGTTTCTTTTAAAGAATTCGGCAACAGAACTTTCCTTAAAACTTGCAGAAAATTTATCATTAGGCATTATATCAACTCTTCTGTTTTAATATCGCTTTTTTTACAAATGTTTTTACTGCTTGTATTTCAGAACCTTGTAAGAGCCGGCTGACGGAATCGATTGCAATTGACAAGGTTGGTTCTTTTCCAATTATTGCAACTGTTTTTCCTTGCACCGAAATAAAACAAGAAGTTGAATCTTCAATGTACTGCCTTACTGCTCCTTTTGTACCTATGATTCTTGATCTCTTCGTCTCCCTAGATTTTTCTGATTTTGCATATTCTGTTAAGTCTGTTAACCACAGAACATAATTATCATCTAATAAATAAAGTGCATGGTCTGGAGAGAAACCCCTTCCAATTGCTTTTATTACACTTTCTAGTTTATAAAAAGTTAATGGATTTGCTTCCTTTTTTTCTAGATTAACATCCCCAGTTTGGCTATCTACTTCAATTTTTGCAAGCGTAATTTCTTCTAATCTTTTTCTTGTTTCTCCTTTTTTTCCAATTAGAATTGGAACTCGGTCCATAGGTATTTTTAGGTAAGTATTCATATTAGTCCCTCTATCTCTTTTTCTACGAATTCTGAGTTGTATTTATATCTTTCAAATAACTTTTTTATGTTTTGTAAATCTTTTAAATAAAATTTTTTTGCCCGTGGATTATCATAAGTTGTTGACTGGGACATATCTATAAAATAAACATCTTTGCTGAATATAATATTATACTCAGACAAATCTCCGTGCACAAGTCTGCCTTTTTTTAGGGCTTTCATATTGTCTTCAATACCTTTAAAAATTTTTTCTTTATTTGCCTCAATTTCTGACTTGTTTAATTTATCTAATGTTACTTCCGGATCTCCAATGCAGTCCATTACTACAATATTATCAATAAATTTGATTGATTTTGGGGCCAGACACCCAAACCTTTCTGCCAATTTTAAATTTCTAAATTCTTTTTGTGCCATTAGATTAGAAATCATTGCTCTATTTTTTTTAATTACTGGAAATCGGGGGTCACTTTCAACATATTCTAAAAATTTAGAAAAAGACGTTGTCTCTCTCCGGAATATTTTCAGTACAATCTTCTTATCGTTTTTGTGAGCCAAGAAAATATTTGCTTCTTTTCCTGTTGAAATTAGGCCCTCCATTGTATCTAATACTTTTTTAGAATACAATTTAGAAATTGAGTTGTAAAGTCGATTGTCAAAGACTTCGTGATAGATCTTTCTATTTTTTTCAAAATTATTTAGGCTGGTTTTGAACTTTTCCCCAAATAACTTTGAAATATCCATATTTATCACATCATTTTGTAAGGTTATAAGATTAACCTGCCTTTTACTTGCATTGGTTTTGCTTATCCGTCCTTTTCGCTTGTTTTTTGTCTTGTTCTAACTCAAGACAATAAATGTCAAATATTAAGTATGCTTGAGCATCAGCTCAACATACACTTTTGGCAAACCTAGGCTTTTTGTAAAAGCCTGGTGATAGCCCCGCCGGGATTTGAACCCAGGTTTAGAGGTCCAGAGCCTCTACTGATA
>CAZMCX010000016.1:0-3095 GCA_964565125.1 uncultured archaeon | reverse complement strand
GATAGCCCCGCCGGGATTTGAACCCAGGTTTAGAGGTCCAGAGCCTCTACTGATAGGCCGCTACATTACGGGGCTTTTCTGACAAGCGTTTAACAAGCGTTTATATATATAATTAAGTAATTGTTATATAATTATTATCTAATCTGTTGATTTAGTGACTAATATGCCTACAAAAAAGATCGTTGCAATAAATAAATCTACTAAGAAACCTAAAGAAAATACAAATCTTATAAGGCGGATTACTGTATCTAAATTAAGCAAAACAACTACCGAACACATTTTGCTTGGTACTGCACACATTTCTAAAGATAGTGTAGAGCAAATAAAAAAAGTTATTGATAAAGAAAAACCAGATGTTATTGCTATTGAACTTTGTGAGGGCAGACTTCATAAGTTAACTAACCAGCAAACTTGGAAACAAATGAATATCTTTGAAGTTATAAAAAGCGGAAATGTATACTTATTTTTACTTAATATGTATCTTGCCAACATCCAGAAAAAAATGGGTGAAAAAGTAGGAGTTATGCCTGGTCAAGAAATGCTAGAAGCATACAAAATTGCAAAACAAGCAGGGATTCCTGTTATACTTGCCGACAGGGATGTACAAGTAACTCTTAAAAGAGCTATGCTTAAGTTAAGCATTATTGAAAAATTTAGATTAATGTATTACTTCTTTTTGTCTTTTTTTAGTTCTGAGGGTGAGATAACTCCTGAAAAAATTGAAGAAATGAAAAACCAAGACTTGATAAATAAGGCAATGGACGAAATGATCAAACAATTCCCACATTTGAAAGAGGTTTTGGTTGATGAAAGAGACCAGTTTATATCTGGAAAGATAAAACAAGTTACCTCAGGCAAAGTACTAACCGTTGTTGGTGCGGGGCACTTAAAAGGTATCGAAAAGAATTTAAAAAGCGATAACAAGGTCAATATTTCTGAATTGAATGTTGTTAAGAAAAAGAAGAAGTTAGGACTTATGAAATGGATTCTGCCAGCATTATTTTTTGCATTGATTATCTATGGTTTTATAACAAAAGGGCCCGGTATTGGTTTAACTATGCTTATTACTTGGTATGTAGTTATTGGCTTTCTTGCTGCAATAGGAGCAATAATTGCAGGGGCAAGAATTATTACAGTACTTGCCGCATTTTTTTTCGCCCCTTTTGCTACCGCAAACCCACTTATTGCTACTGGCTGGATTGCCGGTGCAGTTGAAGCCTGGGTAGATAAACCAAAGGTTGAAGATTTTTTTGGACTTAGTAATGTCAAGTTTTCATTCAAAGAGTTAAGACGGAACAGAGTGAGTAGGATTTTATTAATTGTGGCATTATGTAATATGGGGGCGACTATAGGTTCATTAGTTGCTTTACCGATTATGATAAAACTTATATTTTAGGAGTGAGTTAGATGGATATTGTTAACTTGGCATTAAGAAGGAATTTATTCTATCCTGCCGCAGAGATTTATGGTGGTGTTGCAGGGCTATGGGATTATGGGCCTACAGGGGTAAAAATAAAGAATAATATACGAAATGTTTGGAGAAAGTATGTGGTTGAAAAGAATGGATACCTGGAGATATCTGGTTCAAACCTCCTCCCCAAAATAGTTTTTGAGGCCTCAGGACATTTGACTTCTCTTAATGACCCAATAGTTAAATGCTCTAAATGTGGTGCTGTTGAGAGGGCAGATAAGCTTATAGAAAAGATTACCGGCCAAGAACTTGGGGAAAATGCAAATCCCAAAGATTTTGATAAGATAATAACTGAGAAAAAGATTGTTTGTCAGTCATGTAAAGGAAAATTTGGAAATACTGAAAAATTTAATTTAATGTTCCCTGTTTCTTTGGGTGCTACTGGAAAAGAGATTGCTTATCTAAGGGGGGAAGGCTGCCAAAGTATTTTTTTAGATTTCAGTAGGCTGTATAAAACACAAAACTCCCTTCCTATGGGGGTTGCACAATCGGGCAGGGCTTATCGAAATGAGATTGCACCAAGAAACGCATTGATAAGAGTAAGAGAAATGGAGCAAAGTGATTTAGAAGTTTTCTTTAACCCTAAGAAAGACGAGTTTAAAGTTGATGAAAAAAGAAAGCTTCCGATTTTGTTTAAAGATAGTACTTTTAAAGAAGCAACAATTAAGGAATTAAAAGACAAAAAAGTAATTCTACATAATGCAATAGCATTCCATTTATTAGACGAATTCGACTTCCTTTTGAAGATCGGGTTCAAAAAAGAAAAGATAAGATTTAGAGAAGTTGATAAGAACGACAGAGCATTCTATTCTGCAGTTACTTTAGATACTGAAGTTGAGACAAGCTTAGGTTGGATTGAGATCACAGCAAATAATTATAGAACTGACTATGATCTTTCTAGGCACCAGAAGTTTAGTAAGCAGAAGCTCTCAGTAAAAGAAGAGGGCGGAGAGGAGTTTATACCCCATATTTATGAAGTTTCCAAAGGGTTGGATAGAACTTTCTTTTGCTTAATAGATCAGAACCTAAGCGAGATAAATGGAAAGACAGTATTAACTTTGAATCCGGGGATTAGCCCATATGATTGCGCGATATACCCTTTGGTTAGAAAGGATGGCATTAATGGTCTTGCGGAGGAATTAAATAAAGACCTTGGCTCTTGTGGTTTTGATATCTTGTATGATGAAAAAGGAAGCGTTGGAAAGAGATATGCAAAAAGTGATGAGATTGGGGTAAGGTATGCAATTACTGTTGACTATGATTCTTTAAAAGATAAAACTGTGACTTTAAGGGACTCTTGGACAACAAAGCAAGACAGAATCAAGATAAAAGATCTTAAGAATAAATTGTTTGAGTTAAAGTATAAACAATAATGGCTTTAAGTCGTAATGACCAACCCCACTTTTGTAGTATTTTTTAAATGTAATTACTATTTTTGTTGTTTAAATTAATGTTTTTTGGTTTTTTTAATTAGTTTATCAAATGCTAAATCAATATATAAAACAAGGAGATATTTACTATAGATATTAGAAATAAAGAGACTTCCCAGCCCCGGGATTGATTAGACGATTGGTTGAGAGGAGTTAAACTGCTTGCAGATCCCTGACTCCCTCCAGCCTTTTAA
>CAZMCX010000015.1:9555-12845 GCA_964565125.1 uncultured archaeon | reverse complement strand
CTTTGGAAAGTTCTTCTGACCCTCAAACTTTTTGGGAAGAAAAAGCTTTGTTGGGCCCAGAAACATTTTGCTTTAAGGCAAAATGCTTTCTTGGCAAAAGACCCCCTCTTTTTCTAGTAATAAGCTTCAAGATATCAAAAACAAAAATGACTACAAAAGAAATCACCAAAGCGAATAACCAATAAGTTATGCCTATTGGGGCTGTTTCAAAAGCCTTATTAAGTGGAGTATATATAATCAAAACAGTCGCAAAAATAGATAGTATTGATGCATATATTAAATATTTATTTGCAAGTAGAGGAAGCTCATGAACCCCAGACCTAAAAGATCTAAAATTAAAAGCATTCGCGATTTCCAAAAATATCAAAGTTACTAATGCAACTGTCCTTGCCACAATAAGCTCTTTGTTTAAAATTTCCAAAACAAAGTAAAAAACTCCTAATGTTATTACTGCCATAACAGTGCCCGCAATCAATAATAAAATAAACATTTTTTTGTTAAAAAGATGAGCCTTCCGCCTTGGCTTTGATTTCATCACATCTTTAGAGGGGGGATTAAACCCGAGAGTTATTGCTGGCAAGTCATCGGTAACTAAATTCATAAATAATATTTGAAGGGCCAATAGCGGTAATGGGAAACCAATAACTATTGCAACAAAAATGATCATTAATTCTGCATAATTACAGGAAAGTTGATAAGTCAAAAACTTTCTAATGTTATTGAACACAGTTCTGCCTTCACTAATTGCAGAAACAATTGTAGAAAAATTGTCATCTTTTAAAGTTAAATCTGCGGCATCTCTAGAGACATCAGTTCCATTCTTACCCATGGCTACGCCAATATGTGCTTCTTTTAGTGCTGGGGCATCATTTACCCCATCACCAGTCATAGTTACTATTTCACCATTTTGTTTCAAAGCTTTAACTATCCTTAATTTATGTTCTGGTTTAACTCTTGCAAAAATAACAACATCTTTAACTACCTGCATAAACTCATCATCTGTTAGTTTATCTATTTCTTCACCCTCAAGAACCCCTCCTTCAAAGCCAATTTGTTTTGCAATAGCAAGGGCTGTATTTTTATCATCGCCAGTAACCATCTTTACTTTTATTCCTGCAGTTTTACACAATTCTAATGTTTCTTTAATTTCTTCCCTAGGGGGGTCTTCCAAACCAACAATACCTAAAAAAACCAAGTTTTCTTCAAACCCTGTTTTATCCGACGATTTTGTTTTTTTGTATGCTAAAGCCAAAGACCGATAGCTTCCCAAAGTAAGCCCTTTATTAATATCTAAAATCTTTTGTTTTTCGTGCCCATCTAATTCAGCAAGTTTTTTATTTTTGTATATGAACTTACATTTTTTCAATAAAATTTCTGGTGCACCCTTTACATAAACATAATTCTCTCCATCCTCTTCAGATAACACAGACATCAGTTTTCGATCAGAGTTAAAAGGAATTTCTTCTATTCTTGTAAACTTTAAATCTTCTCTAAAAAGATTTGCTTTTGTAGCCATTATCAATAATGCTGATTCTGTCGGTGATCCAATAACATTATACCCTTTATCTGTCCCCGTTCGTTCTATTTTTGAGTCATTACAAATAACTGCAGTTTTAAACAATAAGTTCAAATTTGAATCTTTACTAATAACAAGCTCTTTTCCGTTATATAAAAAATTACCTGTGGCTTCATAGCCCGCACCGCCAACATCAATCAAACGATCTTCCGAAAATATTTTTTTTACTGTCATTTCGCCTTTAGTTATTGTTCCAGTTTTATCAGTACAAATAATTGTGGTTTCACCAAGAGTTTCTATTATTGACATTCTATTTACTATTGCATTTTTCTTTGCCATTCTATAGGCTCCAGAAGCAAGAGTGGTTATCAATACTACTGGAAATCCTTCTGGAATTGCAGAAACAGACAAAGCAATTACTACTATTAAGACATCTATTAAAAGCCCATAAGAAAAAGGAAGCCCCCTTATAAACATAATGAGTCCAGTTAAAACAGAAACAAAAATTGCGATGAACGCCATATACTTTGCAATATCATTAACATTATCTTGCAAAGGCAGTTCTTTCTCAGCACTTGAAATCATGCCCGCAATCTTTCCAAACTGGGTATTCATTCCAGTATGAATCACTTGGGCCAAACTTCTGCCATTAACTACAAAAGTACCCATAAATAGAACATTTTCATTAGTATAATTCTTAAAATCTCTAACAACAAGTTTTGTTATTTCTTTAGATTCCCCGGTCAAAACGGTTTCATTCACTTTCAAGTCTTTTTGTTCCAACACAACACAATCTGCCGGCACTTTTTCCCCACTTCTCAAAACAATTATATCTCCTGGCACAATTTCCTTTGAAGGAATTTCTTTTTCCTTACCATCTCTTATTACAATAGAAATTGGCATAATCATTTGTTTTAAAGAATTAATAGCCCTTTCTGCACGGTATTCCTGCACAAAGCCAACAAAAACAACTACTATTATAACCCCCAAGATTACATATCCAGTAAATAATTTTCCAACAAAAAAAGAGATTATCATTGCAACAAGCAATAAATAAATTATGAAATTTTTCTTTACCTGCCTCAAAAGAATTCGTAATAGTGACTTATGAGCCAATTCTCTGATTTCGTTAAATCCATATTCCTTTAATTTTTCATTTGCTTCTTTTTGTGTTAGTCCTTTTGTTTCAAGCATCATAATATGAGCCCCATTTTATTTTATTAACCTTTCTGTTTTATAAATTTATTTCATAGGATTATTTAAATAACTCCCCCCTTTAATTGTTATGGAAACGATAAGAGAATTCATATCTACAGTATTTGTAGTCAAAGATGGAAAAGTCCTAATGACTTGGAACAAAAAAGTCAATAATTGGATTCCTATTGGTGGACACATTGAACAAAACGAACTTCCCTGCACATCAGTTATCAGAGAGGCAAAAGAAGAATCTGGTTTAGATATAGAATTAATCCATCCTTTTGACAAAGCAGAAACAGCAAATCTAACTCAGCCAATTCATATCCACCTAGATCACATAAAAGAGGATCATAAACACATAAATCTTATTTACTTTGGCACAGTAAAAGGCGGAGACTGCTTTGAGATTGATGATGAAGGCAAAAAGCTAAAGTGGTTCTCAAAAGAAGAATTAGAGAAAGAAGATCTGTTGCCAAATATCAAAGAGTGGGCTACAAAAGCACTAAGACATTTAGGGGATAAATATTAAAATTAAGAAATAAGCTTATTTATTCTTTCTTTTACTTTCTCAAAAATG
>CAZMCX010000015.1:6508-9455 GCA_964565125.1 uncultured archaeon | reverse complement strand
ATTTGATATAATAACTACCGGCCGAAATTTAACTTGTATTTGATTAGAAAACGGAAAGTTTACTAAAGCAATATCTCTTTGTTCTAAATTAATCATTTAAATAACTCTCCCATAAACCCTCTGGTTCATCTTTCCATACTTTTTCAAGACTTCTTTGGGCAAGCAGTTTATATGCCTCTTTTTCATTATTACTATCTAAAGCATACTTATCAGCAAGAGTCAAAATACCAAGCCTTAGAGCTTCAGATTTGGTTTTTACTACCCCTTTTTTAATCAAGCTTTCAAGAATGTTATTTATATGATTTCCGACATTTATTGTAATATTCACTTAAATCACAATAATATCTACGTATAATAAGGTTTATATTGCTTTTGTTCACATTATAGTAAATTACTTTATTTTATTACCTTAATCATATTAACTACTCTATCCGAGTAATCTAATTTTTGATAAAACTTTTGAGCATTTTTATTATAGGCAAAGACATTAATCCGAATAACATCACAGTTATTTTTCTTAAAGTAAGCTTCCATTCTCTGCATTAACTTTTTGCCAATATCATTACCCCTATACTGCTCAGAAACAAACAGTTCAGGAATCCTGCCAACTGTAGTTGGGATGCATTCAATTAAATCTCTTTTTGTTTGTTTTTCTATAAATCCCGCTATACAGCCAATGATTTTCTTCCCATCATAAGCAAGAATTATCAAACCATTTTGCTTAGTTACGTCTTTGACTAAATTAGTGGTATATTTTTTTCCAAAAGTAGGGGGTTTATGAAGCCTTTTAAGAGAATCAATGCCTACAATAAAGTCCTGTAGCTTTTCCATACAGAGAGCAAGATCATTAAAATCTGTTTCAATATATTGTTTAAAAGTAATACCCATAAAAATCATTTCTTTCTTTACACAACCTAATTTAACTTCTAGAAACTTTTTTTATATTTACTGCCACTACTTTATAATTCGGGGTAAAGGTTTCCTCATCAAAAGAACTATCAAAAAGTTTATTAACCAAAAGCCCTTTACAATGAATATTTGTGACAACTATTTTGGGGGGTATCAAATTATCAATAACAATATTTGCAGTTATTGATGAAACTCTACTACTAATATTAACTAAATCCATATTTTTAAGCTTAAGGGCTTTTGCATCATTCGCATTAATTAAGACACAGGAAGCCTTTTCAAGTTTCATCAATGTAGGAGAATTATTTGTTGCTTCACCACCCAAAAACTGGTATGGCGAACGCCTTGTGGTAAGAATAAAAGGGTATTGTTTAGTTCTTACATCATCAACACCATTAAAATTTTCTGGATAAAATCTTTTCCACTTAACCTCTTTGTCCGCGAATTGATCAAAGCCCTTATATATTTTAGAAACATTCAGGTCCTTATAAGCAGGAACACATGCAGTTATTTCCATAAAAATTTGTTTTTCAGTTTTATAAGACAGCAATTTGCTTTGGTTGTATTTTTTTGCAAGCTTTGAGAAAACCTGCCACGGCCTTATTGCAACACCAAAAGGTTTAGAAACTTTTGTTACTTTCTTAACTTTCTTTTCACCATTTGTTATTGTTCCAGAGCCTTCCGGAAGAATAGATATTGGCAATATAACATTAGCAAATTCCGCAGTTTTTGAATAATGGGTTTCAAGAACAACCAAAAACATTTTTTTAAGAATAGAATGAACTTTATCAAGATTAGGCAATGATTGGGCAGGATTAAAGGCAGTAATAATTGCGGCTTTAACAGGAGAAATCATTAGAGCTTCGATCATATTTTTTCCTTTTTTCTCGCTTAACTTTGTTTTCCATTTTTTTTCAAGCCAAAATATTTTTGAAAAATCACCATTAGGCAATTGGTCTGGCATAGAGCCCATATCCCCCGCACCTTGCACGTTTATTTCGCCCCTTAAGGTCAAAATAGTCGCATTTTTAAGCAGAACCAGATTAAGCAAAGAATGAACATTTTCAATTGCATTAACAAATTGGGTTAAGGCCATGCCGTGGAAAACACCTAAATTCTTAGAACCCGCGATTGCTTTTGCAAGAGTAATAAAGTCTTTCTTTTTTATTTTGCAGGTTTTTGTTACAATTTCAGGAGTATATGATTTTACTGTTGCCTTAAGCAAAGCAAAACCATCAAATTTTTCTGCTTTTTTATCGTATTGTTTTTTTGTAATTAAATAGTTGATAATACCATTAAGCAAAACTAACTTTGTGCCTGGCTCAACAATTAGCG
Organism: uncultured archaeon; assembly: GCA_964565125.1. GTDB lineage: Archaea > Iainarchaeota > Iainarchaeia > Iainarchaeales > 0-14-0-20-30-16 > JAQTTP01. The sequence continues at coordinate 7,211 of CAZMCX010000015.1, read as the reverse complement.
TTTGGTCATGAAAATCCTTTCCAACCTGTTGTGAGGTCTGGTTATATATTGCCTCAATAGACAAGAGTTTTATTTTCTTACGCCGAGCCAAAATTTTGTTAAAAAAAACAGGATAATTTGATGAAGGATTTGAACCCACAATAAGCAAAGTATCAATTTTATTAATATTCTCCATTTTTGTAAGATTAGAATTACCAAAACAATCAATCATTGCCTGAACTGTTGCTAGATGACAAAGACGGCCACAACAAGAGTCGATATTATTTGTTTTTAGAACTGCCCTAGCAAATTTCTGAGTAACATAACAATCCTCATTTGTAGTTTTTCCAGAAACATTAAGAAAAAGGTTCCCGGGGTCAAGGCTTTTGATGTTTTTGTAGATGAAATCAATTGCTTTTTGCCAAGAAACTTCTTTAAATGGTTTAGTCTTATCTTGCCTAATAAGCGGTTTTTCTATTCTGCCAGTATAGGCGATTTCATTAATAGTTAAGCCTTTAATACAAGGTTTGCCTTCACTAACATCGTCATTTTTAACTGGATGAATCTTCACAATCTTATTATTTTTTGTTTCGTATTCAAGTTTACAGCCACAGCCACAATATATACAAGTTGATGTCTTTAACATATTAGAATAAGAGGGCGTTTTTTTAAATTACTTACTGTGCAACAAGTCAACTATTTTTTCTTATACCAACCAATTAAG